>CAJMMH010000235.1 GCA_905214365.1 uncultured bacterium | reverse complement strand
TGGGCGCCGACATCGGAGATCAGGATATCTTCCGGACCGAGCACCTTGCGGATATCCCAGAGAATTTTCTGCGGCTTGACCGGAAAACTCATGTCATTTTCGTACTGCTTGTATTCCTGCAGCATTTGTTCTCGGATGGCAAGCGCGGACTCTGGCTCAGATGTACGGCGGCAGCGGCAGGAAATCCGGTCAAGCGAATCGGAGATATCGCCGACTACTTCAACCTCCGCCTGATAATACTGATTGATGTGGGCGGGACGCTGATCAATATGTATAATGGATTTCGACATATCCGGGTTCCATTTCTGCGGCGCGTATTCAACTAGATCGTAACCGACCGCAAGAATCAGATCCGCGTCGGCAAGGATTTTGTTCTGGTAATCCTTCTGCGGAATGCCGACCGTCCACATGGAGTACGGATCATCGAATGGGATAATTCCTTTGCTCATCATGGTATTGACAACCGGGATTTTCAGGTTGTCAGCGAAGCGTGTGACAGCATCGGCGGCATGGGAACGGATTGCTCCCGCGCCGGTCAGCATAACCGGATGCTTTGCCTGAAATAAAAGGCCGGCAGCGGTTTCAATGGAGCTGAGATCTGCGTATTCCTTAGGCGCGATTTTCTTGTGAATCGGGCGGATTGCAGCGTCGATCTGCTGCTTCCCAATGTCAACCGGCAGGTCGATGTGGGTAGCGCCTGGTTTTTCATTCTCTGCGTATTTAAAGGCAAGACGGACGATTTCGTTCATGCTTTCCGGACGGACTACCATCTTGGTGCGCTTGGTGATTGGCTCAAAAATTTTTGTCAGGTTCAGAAACTGATGGGAGGTCAGATGCATCCGTTCCGTGCCGACCTGGCCGGTGATGGCAACGAGCGGAGCGCCGTCCGAGTCGGCATCCGCAACGCCGGTAACCAGATTGGTTGCGCCGGGACCAAGCGTTGCCAGGCAGACCCCCGCCTTTCCGCTGAGCCGTCCGTAAACATCAGCCATAAACGCCGCGCCCTGTTCGTGTCTGGTTGTGATAAACCGGATGTTCGGATGATGGGAGAGGGCTTCGATCACCGCCAGATTTTCTTCTCCGGGAATGCCGAAAATCACCTCAACGCCTTCTTCTTCCAGACATTCGATCAGAAGCTCAGCTGCCGTTTTTGTTTCTTTTGTACTGCTTGTACTCATGTCAATATACCCCGTGATGTCAGAATTCGGATTCCGGAGAGCAGGAAGCTGTTTTTTGCAGGTACTGCTGCCGGAAAACCTGATTCGTATTATAGAAATCTTTCCAAATCATGTCAAGAAAAATAAAAGATGCGCATAGCAAAAGCAGGACTGGAAATACTATAGAGCGGGCAGAACAAGGCGCGGGGAATATCCGCTTGACATACGCTCTAACAGCCGGCCATAACGATAGAAATTCTCAGCTGCGGCAGAACTGCTTGACGAAATCAGAGGAGTATGGTAGGCTATTTGAAGTTAGAATAAACTAACCAGAACGCGGATAACAGAAGGCAGACAGCAGAACACGCAGACTGGCAGCAGGCAGCCGGTTTGCGCGTCGCAGTTTACTTTGTGAGAAAGGATGAATATGAAGCATTTAGAGATTGAAAAAGTAATCGGAAGAGAGATCATTGACTCCAGAGGAAATCCAACCGTAGAGGCAGAAGTAACGTTAGCAGACGGAACCGTTGGCCGCGGCGCGGCTCCGAGCGGTGCGTCAACCGGAGAGTTTGAGGCACTGGAATTAAGAGATGGAGATAAAAGCAGATTTGGCGGCAAGGGCGTTACGAAGGCTGTTGCGAACATTAATACAGTTATCGCGGATGCGGTAAAAGGAATCAACGCGTCCGATATTTACTCCGTAGACGCGGCAATGCTGAAGGCAGACGGAACCAAGGATAAGTCCAATCTTGGCGCAAACGCAATTCTGGCTGTTTCTATCGCAAGCGCGCGCGCAGCAGCAGCGGCTCTTGAGATTCCGCTGTACCGCTTTATCGGCGGCGCAAACGCAAACCGTCTTCCGGTTCCGATGATGAACATTTTAAACGGCGGCGCACATGCGGCAAATACCGTTGACGTTCAGGAATTTATGATTATGCCTGCAGGCGCTCCGAGCTTTTCCGAAGGACTTCGCTGGTGTACAGAAGTATTCCATGCATTAGCTGCTCTGTTAAAGTCAAGAGGACTGGCAACCTCTGTTGGTGATGAGGGCGGATTTGCTCCGGATCTGAACAGTGATGAGGAAGCGATCCAGTGCATTCTGGAGGCAATTGAAAAGGCCGGCTATGAGCCTGGAAAGGATTTCGTTCTGGCAATGGATGCTGCGTCGAGTGAGTGGAAGGGCAGCAAAAAGGGCGAGTATATCCTTCCGAAGTGTGGAAAGAAGTTTACTTCTGCTGAGCTGGTTGCGCATTGGAAGAGCCTGTGCGAGAAGTACCCGATCTACTCCATCGAGGACGGCCTGGATGAAGAGGACTGGGAAGGCTGGCAGATTATGACCAAGGAACTCGGCGGACGCGTACAGCTGGTCGGCGATGATCTGTTTGTTACCAATACCGAACGCCTGTCCAAGGGAATCAGCCTTGGCTGCGGCAATTCCATTCTGATCAAGCTGAATCAGATTGGTTCCGTTTCCGAGACCCTGGAAGCAATTAAGATGGCACACAACGCAGGCTATACCGCGGTTACCTCCCATCGTTCCGGAGAAACCGAGGATACAACGATCGCAGATCTTGCGGTTGCTCTGAATACCTGCCAGATCAAGACCGGCGCACCGAGCCGCAGCGAGCGCGTCGCAAAGTATAACCAACTGCTCCGCATCGAGGAAGAGCTTGGCGAAGCTGCCGTTTATCCGGGAAAGGGGGCATTCCACATTTCCAGATACGCAAATCATAAGAAATAAGAAAATCATATATAAATCTGGTAAGTCTCGGCTGCCGCGGAAACAGGAAACGGCAGAAAGGGACTTATCAGTTCTTCCACACCGCGTCGGGGCGCAGACTGAAGGATGTCTGCGTCCTGACGTTTACTTCCGGCATTTGATTTTGAAGTACTTTTGAAAAAAGATTAAGAAAAATTGACCGGCACAGTAAAATTATCTTAGTTAGTCAAAACTAAACAAAGCGCTTGACAAAAAATACCATCGTCAGTTATAATAGAGAAAAATAATCAATGCCGCAGGGTTCGCTCCCTGCTTTCTTTTAAACTGAAAGTTAGTTAGAACTAACAAGAGAGGAGACCAGCCATGAGTGTAGTGATTGTCGGAGGAAATGAATGTATGGTGCGCCAGTATAAGGAGCTCTGTGAGGAGTACCGCTGTAAGGCGAAGATTTATCCCAAGATGAGCGGAGGATTGAAAAAGATCGGTCGCCCGGATCTGCTGGTTCTGTTTACCAGCACTATTTCCCATAAGATGGTTAAATGCGTATTAAATGAAACCAAGAGCCAGGACACACGGATTGTCCGTTCCCATACCAGTTCCATGGCTGCGTTAAAAAGCATTCTGGAAGAGCATACCGCATAATAAATACCAATAATTCTCCGGGCAGGATACGCTGTCCGGAGTTTTTCTGTTTCATGGGAAGGTTTATTTGTGTAGTTCGGAATTTCCCGTAAAGCGAGGCACAGACTGCGGAAATATTTTTGACATGCTCCGGGAAAAGCAAAAGAAAAGGCCGGGTAAAAGGAAAAAAAGAATTGACAATACGTCTGGAGATTGCTATAATACTATTAAAGACATGAACAATTGCTCATATGATTAAATAAAGGCTAGTGCCAGGAGCATGTTTGAAAACGGCTTTCTGCAGGATGTATGTCATGTACAGAAGGAATGCTTTCCAAATACGCTTTTGCAGGCCGGATATCGTGAAAGGAGATTTTTATTATGAAGAAGACTTATAAGATTGATGTAGACTGTGCAAATTGCGCCAATAAGATGGAAGAGGCTGCCAACAAGACTGCAGGCGTTAAGCAGGCAACGGTAAACTTTATGACACTGAAGATGATTGTTGAGTTTGAAGAGGGTCAGGATCCGAAAACCGTTATGCCAGAAGTTCTGAAGAACTGCAAAAAGGTTGAGGATGACTGCGAGATTTTCCTGTAAGTTTTTTTCAGATGCATGTTAAAAGGGCGCAGGGTTACGGCAGGTCAGAGTGAATCTGCTTGGAGCTGACTGGCTTATAGTCAGGCGAAAATATCAAAGAAAATTGCGGGAACGCTCCGAAGATGAAAACCTTCGGAGCGTCCTTGTCAAATCAGATAACTGCAGTTCGGCAGTACAATACAGCAGTATCGTACAGAATAGCAGTTTTGCAGCGGAAACATGGAACAGGGTGAAAAAGAAAGGACGGCAGCGCAAATGAGAGAAAAGGAAGAGCAGGAAACATTGGAAGAACGGGAAGAAACAGGATGCTGTGAAGAGGAAGAAGTCCATGAAGAGCTGCTCCGGATTGTCAATGAAACAATGCCGGCGGAAACGGAGCTGTATGATCTTGCGGAGTTGTTTAAGGTATTTGGCGATTCGACTAGGATCCGGATTCTGTTTGTATTGTTTGAAGCGGAGGTCTGCGTCTGCGATCTGGCAAGAGCGCTGAACACCATATGATTTGAAGGTATATGGT
>CAJMMH010000234.1 GCA_905214365.1 uncultured bacterium | reverse complement strand
AGAATTTAATAATGCTTCCCGTACAGCCACTTCCGGGTAGTCCCTCGCTAGACATTAACGGCTACCACTTCTTTTCCATCACAGTTCAATGTTTCGTAATGAATAAACATTGTAATATCCGGCTTTATTGTGCCCCGCACCATATTGGAAATCTGCAGTACACATTCATCTGCATTCTCTGTTCCTAATATCTCGCCATTGTCTGCAACTCCAACGTAAATCGTTCCTCCGTCACAATTTGCAAATGCAATGATCTCTTTTTTAATATCCTCCCGTACAATTGCTTTTAGTTCAACTTTTTCTGTTTCCTGAAACCGCATTTCTCCGCTTCCTAGAATTTATTCTAACCAATCTACTCATTCTCATCAACTAGAATGAGTAGAAATGGTTAGATTTGAATAGAATACCAAAGCAGTTAAATGAATACCCGATACTCTCCAAAACCAAAGCTGGTATTTTTCCCAATATGAATCAGTTCCCCTGCAAGCAACAGCTTCACGGTCTCCAAATCCGCACCTGAAAATCGGATACTGCCCTGGATTCCCCGCAAAATCATAGCGCTTTCCCTGCGATTGGAATAGCGGCTGATGCTTTCCTGTCTGGACTGCTGACTTTCCGTCACTGCTGCTTCCGGTGTTTCTTCCCAGAACACCTCTGCTTCGATTCCTTCAAAACAATCCAGCATATAAAGGCGGCGGCGTACAGACGCAATAATTGAATCCATATGAAGCCTGCGAATAAATTCTCCCTGATATTTCACCGTAAAGGGCGTACGGAATACCAGCGTGCCAGACCATATCATTTCTTTCTCCGATATGTTCTCTATCTGATCTTTCTGCTGTTTTTTCTGCAGCTGCCTCATCCGATAGCTGATATATTCGCCAATTTTAGAAATCCGATAATTCTGCATGTTGACGCTGCTGCCTATAAGGATATCCTGATTACATTGATTTTTTACTCCGACAACCACAAAATGTGCCTGATGCTTTCCTAATCCGGATAATCCAAGCATACTGACCGCCTGCAGATACTGGTTAAAATATACGATGTTTTTCCCCAACAGCAGTAATTGAAAGTTCATGGTAGCACCCTGTCCGAAGATTTCCTCGTGGTTTTCGCATTCAATTACATAGCCAATGCTTTCGCCTGTTGTCACGAAGGATGGCTTTTTCTCATATTTAGAATACATAATCCGCTGCACAATGCATTCCTCCGAGAAATCGCAGGTATCACATTCGCGATCCCGCACACAGTTCGCCCGCAGCAGCATTTCTCCGATTCCGCCCCGAATCGCAGAGACTTTCTGCTTTGGCAGCACAGTATCCTCCGTAAATTGAATTGTAAAGCTAAGCTTTGTATACCGGATGTCCTGCGATACTGATAATAACTGACTCATACTCTGGCAACCGCCTTCTCCCTCGCTTCCTCTCCATCCGCAAACGGTCCCGGCACAACATGTACGCCGCGGTGTTCTCCGAAATAATCCGCGTCAAACCGGATTGCTGTTCCGTCCGGATTTTCAAAGCGTTCTTCCGGCTCAAATGCCTTTCCAAGCACGTCAGAATCAATCATCCGGCTGCTGAATTTGCCGATCTGCTCATAGATGTTGGTATCCAGATAATATACGCCGTCCTTTTCCACCAACTCAACACGAATCTTCTCCGGATTTGCCGCGGTTCCCAGATCTGCATTTTCGTCGGGAACCAGTCCGTTGACCTCATTCTTGCAGACTTTCGCGCCGCCAAGATAAACATTGCCCTCGCTCCATACTGGAAGATGTCCCTCATGCGCCGGTTCCAGCTTTTTCATGTCTGCCGGTCTGCTGAAGTCAAATTGGGAAATCCACTCCTGATACGTCGGGTATTCATCAAACTGCCAGGTTCCGACCGCGCGGTTTTCCCGGTCAAAGCCATCGTCGGAGTCATGCCAGGTAATGAAATCTTCTGACGGCCATTTCTGCACAAAGATGTTGTTATAGAAGCGATCGTCACCGTGAAGCACAGTCATAAAACCCATAACCTCGGTACGATGCGGGATATGGTACGGTGTGTAGCGCGGGCCGGTTCCGCCCCCGACACAGGTAAACGCGCCGCAGATCAGGTTATGTACCATGGCAACGCCCTCGGTTGCGATCCGCAGGCTGACGTCAGACAGCAGGATGTTGTTGTCAATCAATGTCGGTCCGTGACCAACCTCAACAAACAGATCCTGCGACATCATGCTTCCCTTCAGAACAGACGCGCAGGACGGGCGCTGATTGTCATGCAAAAGATTCTGCGTGATGCGGGTTCCCTGCGCTTCCCAGTCGCACCAGATTCCCATAGTGCAATTGTGGATATGATTGCGCCGCATAATAACATCGATTGCCGCATGCATTTTGATTCCAGCGATTTCCGCTCCGCCAAGCTCCACCATGTTGTTGGTATTTTGGTTGTGGTTGTCTTCAATCATGCTGACTACTCCGCCCATTCGGCCGATGATGCCGCCCTGCTCGCAGTGATGGATGTTATTGCGGCGGATGATATGGCTTCCAACCTTTTCCTTCAGCCAGCCGTGATACTGCCCTCTGCAGACCGCGTCGCGCTCCATCTGGGTCGGGCTTTTGACATACTTTGTTGTGAAATAGTGATCGTTGTCCAGATCCAGATATTTTCCAAGGGAAATGCCCGCGCACCGGCTGTTGGAAATCTCGCAATCCTCAATGATCCAGCCCTTGCTCCAGTGCGGGCCGATCATGCCGTCCTGGTATGCTGCTGGCGGAGCCCATGTTGTCGCTGCTTTTGTTACGGTAAAGCCGCTGACCGTGATATAGCCGATTCCGGTTTCGGACGGCATGAAGCATTCACGTCTGACATTGATTTCAACATTTTCCTGATTGGGATTTTTTCCCTGGAAATTGGCATACAGAATGGTCTGATCCGCCGTTTCGTCCTGTTCCGTATACCACTTATAAACCGATTCCTCCGGAACCCAGCTGCACGGATATACCTTGCCCTGAATACACTCCTCCAGCGTCGGCGTTTCATACATTGCGCGGTCGTTCAGGTAAACGCAGCCGGTATGCTTATCCGCCTTTGCAAAGTACCAGTCTCCGTAAACAAAGGTTTTGTACGGATTATACGCGCCGAACAGGCTGTTTGCGATCCGGCATACCCAGACATTGCCCTGATACGGCTCCCAGCATTTCACCTGCTCTGCTCCGGTAATCACTGCCGCAAGCGGCTCCACGCTCCGATATGTAATCCGTACATCCTCCATTCCCGCATGAACCGGATTCACATACTCCCGGTATGTACCGGGATATACCAGCACACAATCTCCCGGCTTTGCAATTCTTGCTGCCTCATTAATGCGGCGGAACGGGCGCTCCTTGCTTCCGTCTCCATCTGTTCCAGCTTTCTGATTCACGTAAATGTCCATAAGAATCCTCCTCTTTTTCTTAATTTTTGTCAAACCGTTCTATCCTTCCTGCAAATATCTGTTTTGTCCCACTTCTCCCTCAATCCATCAACATCTGTATCAAAAAAAGCAATCACAGAATCGTATTTTCCCCATCAGCTCTTTATAATAATTCTCTGATTCACCGGATGGCTGCAGACACAGTCAGTCTGTTTCTGTTTTTTCTTTTCAGATACGATTCAGGCACGGTACCCGGCCGGGCTGTAGCTGTGCGGAACATTGCTGTTGATCAGAATGGCCTGTCCCGGACGGATTTCACAACGTTTCTGATAAATCTGATACACAGCGATCCCCTGCGTCGGGATTCCGATTTCAACTTTTCTTTTATTATACAAAGGCACCGGCATTTGCACAAGAAATTTTCAATGCATGGCTATGCTTTTATCAGCTGCGAAAAAGCTACCGCACATAGAAACATCTATTTGCATTCAAACCTACATTTACACTCAACGGAGGAATTTACTATGGCACGTTCTCAGGAAATGGATCTGACGAAAGGAAACCCGTTTGGTTCTCTTCTGCGTTTCTGTATTCCAGTTATTCTTGGAAACCTGTTCCAGCTGTTTTATACGCTGGCGGATTCCGTGATTGTCGGGAAAACGCTTGGAGCCAATGCGCTTGCCGCTGTCGGCTCTACCAGTATCATTATTTATTTCGTTCTCTGTTTTATCAACGGCTTCGGTATCTGCCTTGGCCAGCGGTGCGGAGCAAAGGATGAACGCGGCATGCGGCAGAGCATTGCAGTATCAACGCTTTTGTGTATTGCGTTTACCATTCTCCTGACACTGATCTGCACCCTTCTTTCCCGACAGATTCTTGTCTGGATGCAGGTGCAGGACGACATTTTTCAGGACGCCTGGACGTATATGTTTATCGTCCTTCTCGGCACTGGAGCAACGATCTTTTACAACATGATTTCCATGATTTAAAAAGTGCGGCCTTGTCCCATCTGAAAATCGGCTTTCCGATGGGATTTCAGATGTCTGTGATGCGCACGCTCTGGATTGCAAGTATTTTTCTGAATTTCAGAGTGACTTCTCTCATTTCTAATATTTTCGAAAATATTTTAGAAAAATTGTCTAAAATTCTACCCATAAAATCATTTTCATTTGTGTGATTCTGTGATATACTGACCGTAAGATGTTGGGGTTAAAGAGCATTTTGACCCTAGAGCGTGTTTGAAAAAGGCTTTTTCA
>CAJMMH010000233.1 GCA_905214365.1 uncultured bacterium | reverse complement strand
TTCTTATCCTCTGTGATCACATCAACTCGCTATCATACTTTTTTCCTCCATTTCCTTTTATGTGCTCTCGGAATCTCGTTGTGCCTGGATTTGCGAGAGGATTTTTTGTTGAAGGTGTCTGAATTTCTGAGGCGTACGCGGTGCGTACGTTGATAAAATTCAGGCATCTTCGGCGAAAAATCAGCTGCAAAAGCAGGTACATAAGAGATTCCGAAAGTACATTTTTCAGTGTGCTCTCGGAATCTCGTTGTGCCTGAACTCGCGAGAGGATTTTTTGTCGGAGATCATTATACCTTTACAACATGATGTCCTGCCGCCTTCATCAGACGGTTCATAACAGCCATTCCCTCTCCCTGCGAAGAAAAGCTTTCAGAATAAATCATGTCCACTCCCGCGTCGTCGAAGTCACGCAGTACGCGGAACAGGTTGTGCGCAACCTCCGCAAGGCTGTCATGGGAGCCAACGCTTTCACAGAATCCGCCCTGATACAACTTTACGTTTTCATCTGTGGCAAGAATTCCGATCTTCTTTTCCGGCTGCGCTGCAAGCTTCTGATTGATATACGCCGCGACCGCTTCCCGGCTGCCCTCTACGATCTCCATATCAGCCTTCGGCGCGTAATGACGGTATTTCATTCCTGGCGCTTTAGGATGAACCGCTGCCGATACCTGCTTGTACACAGCCGGATCAATCGCTACCGATCCGAGTACCTGCTCAAGCATCTGCGGCGTAATGAATCCCGGACGCAGCAGCATCGGCTGCTTTCCGGTCAGATCAACAATGGTAGACTCAACACCGATTCCGACGTCTCCGCCGTCGATGATCATGTCGATTCTGCCATCCATGTCCTCGATGACATGAGACGCATTGGTCGGACTCGGCCGTCCGGAGCGGTTGGCACTCGGAGCCGCAATCGGAAGCTGTACCGCCCGCAGCAGACATTGCGCCGCCGGGTGCGACGGCATACGGATCGCCACTGTTTCCAGACCGCCGGTCGTCTCATATGGAATGATCTGCGTCTTGGGAACAATCATTGTGAGCGGTCCCGGCCAAAACGCGTCGATTGCCGCACGCATCATCGGCGTGATTTCCGGTGTCAGTTCCTTCAACTGCTCTTCATCCGCAATATGAAGAATCAGCGGATTATCAGACGGCCTTGCCTTTGCCGCGTAAATCTTTCTGGACGCATCCGCATCCAGACCGTTTCCTCCGAGTCCATAAACAGTTTCCGTCGGAAACGCGACCAGTCCGCCCTCTTTCCAGATCCGCGCGGCAATCCCTGCCGTTTCCGGATCTGCTCCTTTCATCGTTCGTATCAATGTTTCCATATTTTTCCTCTTCACTTTCTCCTCAACGTACTCCCGGAATCTCGTTGTACCTGAATTTGCGAGAGCACAATCAACCCCAACACAGCACACCACGACGGCGTAATTCTGTTTCGCCGCAGTACGCCCGGCTGTCGGAACGTCAGACCGCCTCCGGCATATCCACATGTTCCGTGATTCCCAGAAAATTCAGGATTCCCTTTCCAATGGATACTGCAATCTTCTGCTGGTACTCTTCCGTCGTCAGACGCTGCGCTTCTTCCCGGTTGCTTAAAAAACCGCATTCGCAGATCACCGCTACCGCAGGCGAATGGAGAAGCAGATAATAATCGCGGTTCGGCTTGATTTTTCTTGTATTTTTCTCACCGAGTGCATAGGAGAATCCATCCTGAATCGCCTGCGCCAGCTTTTCCCCTTCCGGCGAATCTGCGTAATAGAAAACCTGCGCGCCGCTGACCGACTCCTGCTGATAGCTGTTCTGGTGGATACTGACAACGTACTGAACCTGATTTTCTTCCATCATCCTGATTCTCGCCTTCATATCCGCAAGCTTTTTGTTCCGATCAGATTCCTCGTACAGCGGATCATCTGTAATCCGGGACATGACAACCCGAATCTCATATGCTTCGAGGTACGCTTTCAGCTTCTGTGCCACGGAAAGATTGATATCCTTCTCCAGTGCTCCATTGATCCCGATCTTCCCGGAATCAGAAGCCCCATGCCCGGCGTCGATCATCAGAACCCGGGACGGCTCTGCCGCCGCAGATGTTTCCTTCCGTTTCTGTTCCCTCACAAACAGCGGAAGCAGATACGCGCACGCCAGTATTGCCAATGCCATAACAAGCCTGAATCCCGCCTGTTTCATCATGGCCCCCTGCCGTCTTATTTACCGCCAGTATATGCGGTATTCCGGCAGTTTTATGCCCGGTTTGTTACTCCACATAACTATTGATATCTCCCCAGACATCAGAGGTCTCCAGACCAAGCTTGAAGAACGCCACGCCAGCCGGTTCGTACGAAAACGCAGCCGCCAGCTTCAGGCGCATCGAAGTCTCATCCTCAATCCATAGCCGGTACAGGCTGTTATTTTCCTCGTACTCGACATAATACTGCTGCTCGTCATCCAGCCAGATCATGCTCAGTCCCTTTTCCTTTACAATGTCCTTGCACGCCTGCATACTGATGCCCTTGCTTGTCAGCAGATACGTTCCAAATTTTGAATTATCATTTGTAACCAGTTTTGCCCGGTCATCACCGGTAACTTCCGATTCCGGCGTTTCCCGCCAGAGCCTGGAATAAAAACACAGGCCAATTACCAGCTTTTCCTTCGGTACTTCCAACAGCGTGCGCTCCGCGGACTGCTTTACCCAGCCAAGAGAACTGGTTGATCCGGCTTTGCTGTCGCCGCTGTAATGTTCATCATACGCCATAACGACAACATAGTCAATCACTTCTGCCTGCTGCGCCCTGTCGTAATACGCAGTATGCGGCATTGGGGAATAATCGTTCATGGACAGGGTAAGTCCTGCCTTTCTGCATGCGGCCGACAGTTCGCGCACAAACTGCAGAAGCGCGTCGCCGTTCTGACTGCCCGGACGTTCGATATCAATATTAATACCGTCAAGTCCGACCCGCTCAGCCTCTTCCATCAGCGAATCGACAAGATGTCTCCGATGCTCCGTTACCGGATACAGCTGGCTCCACTCAACGTCAATATTCAGATCTTCGACCAGACCCCAGACCTTGATTCCTTTTTCATGTGCCTTTTCCACATAATCCGGATCCGCCAGAGATTTGATGTTTCCCTGCTCGTCGCTGATCGTAAACCAGGTCGGACAAAGCACATTCAGACTGTCTGCTGACTTCAGGTAATCGTCAAGCTGATTTACACCTGACTCCGTAAAGATCTGATGCCATGCCATACATACGGTCTCGTCAAGCATATGAGTCGTATACTCCGGGAGCGGACGATTATCCGGCGTGGATGCGGTCAGCGTACCGGCTTCACCAAGCGTTCTGCGCCGTACGCATCCAATCAGTCCCCGTTCGGTCTGAACCATATCCCATTCACTGCCTTCTTCCAGAATGATTACGGTTTCGCCTGCTGCCGCTGAATCAATCACCGCTTCTTTGATGCCGGAGCCGACCCGGACTGCCGTATCCTTTTTTACTTCTGCAGTCTGCAGCTCTGACCAGTTGTTCCAGATCCAGACATACATCTGATCGGTATCTGCCAGATAATAATCATAATCCATCAGCTTCAGATACTCCAGTGCCAGATATCTGGTGCCGTTTTCCTCATAAAACGGCTCATACTCAAGCTTATAGGACAATCCGCTGTCATCCCGGTAAGAGCGCTCGCCAGGCTTCGCAAAGTATGTTTTGGTTGGATTCGTATACAGCAGCTCGCTGCCGTCATAATAAAATTTTGTACTGATATAGCTGTAAACGGTATCGGCATCCAGATACCAGTATCCCGCATGTTTCAGCGGAAAGCTTCCGACACGCTCCTGATTGATAATCAGACCGTACGCAACGCCATCCGCCAGTCCGAAGTACTCTCTGCGGTCTGCCTGTTTCCGACTGGGCATCAAAAGCCAGATGACGCTTCCTGCCGCTGCTGCAAGACACAGCAAAACAGCAGCCAGAAAAATCCTGCGCTTTTTCTGCGCGCGTTTCTGCCTGCGGCGTCTGCTGCCTGATTTTCCGGTACGCGTATGCTCTGACCCGTTATGTTCCCGGCCCAAAGCAGAACCCGACGTTCCTTTCGTTGTTTTTTCGCTTCCATTTTTATGTTCCCGGCTTTTTTGTCCGTTTTCTCCTACAGGCTGTTTCTGTTCCGGATCCACGGCATTTCTGCCATCCTGGTTCTGTTCCATCCGTTTCCTCCTATTCGGCTTTGATACACTTCCAGAGTATGTTTGAAAAATCATTTTCAAACACACTCTGGCGGCTGCCGGCAGATCAATCTGTCGGTGCAAAAGGATGCCAAGCCTCCCTTCTTTTCTGCCGTGCCGCCTTTTTCTTTTCGTATCATTCCTCCGCCTTGCAGAATAAAAATTCATTCTGCGTCATTACACTGAAAGTGAGCGAGACAGTACACTGATTTGCCGCATATCCCAAAAGCGCAATTTTCTCTCACCCGAACGGCCTCTGCTTTCTGCCAAAAATATGACCGTGCGCACTTCAGACTGGTCCTGAAGCCGGCTCCAAGCGGCAATTTTTCCGCTTTTGCGCATACCTGTGAACGCGATGCATTCCAATCATATCCCCGCTTTTCGGGACTGCTCTTTTTCTGTTTCTCTGTCAGACAATTTTCCTAACCGGAAGGGCTTCCATGTAAAAGAGC
>CAJMMH010000232.1 GCA_905214365.1 uncultured bacterium | reverse complement strand
TTTTGAAAATGCCATCCGCGGCGCCCGCAATCCGATGAACAGCTGGAAGCGGATGGACAGCACTGTAGCCGAAGACGGCTCTTTTATTTTCGGTCCGAACGACTTGGATCTCGCAAAGCGTCTTGCCCGCGCTGGTTCCGATCACCGCAAATATCTCCGTATGGTATTTGTCTGCGTTGACGTGACGGCTCCGCTCTACTGGTGGAAGGAATATGATACCTACAAGGTCGCAACGGTTGCCAACTCCACCAGCACCATGCACAAAATCCACAGCAAACCATTTTCCATAGATGATTTTTCCTGCGACCATATGACGCCGGATACGCGCGCTTTTATGGAAACAATCGTTGAGCGTCTTGAGGCAATCCGCAAGCGTTTCCTGGAAACAAAGTCCAAAGATGACTGGTACGACATGATTCAGCTGCTTCCGAGCAGCTATCAGCAGCTGCGCACGCTGACATTTAACTATGAAACACTGATCAACATTTACCGCGCGCGCAGAAATCACAAGCTTCAGGAATGGCATACCTTCTGCGACTGGATTGAAACACTGCCGTACGCCCGTGAACTGATCCTTCCGGCTGACCCGCTCTGCGATTAAGATCTGAATTTTCTCCCGATCATCCCGGACATAAAACAGAAAAAGCCTCTGTCCGTACAGACTGACTGTTACTGTGAATTATATCACTGACAGTCCCAGTCCTGCGCAAACAGAGGCTTTTATTTACAGAGAGACAATTTTACGCGCGTCCAAGCTGCTCTTCCGTAAGCAGCGAAATTCCGGCTTCCGTTAAAAGTGTGGTCGCGCGGCGCATCTCCTTTACATGCAGAACCACGCAGGCACTTCCATCTGCGATGCGCGTAATAAACGCATACAGATACTCAATATTAATCCGGTTGTCTGACAGAAGTGTCAGCACACTCGACAATCCACCGGGCCGGTCCGGAATTACAATTCCGAGAACCGGCGTTACCGATACGATACATTCCTGATCCGCCAGTACATCCTTTGCCGCTTTCAGATCACTGACAATCAGACGCAGAACGCCGAACCCTTCCGTATCTGAAACGCTGAGCGCCCGAATATCAATCCCCTTGTCTCCAAGCACCTTTGTCACATTCCGAATTGTCCCGTATCTGTTTTCCGCAAAAACAGACAGCTGATTAATTGCCATGTTGTCCTCCCCCGCAGCCTACCCGTTCTTTTTCTGGCAGATCTGCCAATCAAGTATGTTTTCTACCCGTAGTATAATCAAATCTATCTTCCATGTCAATGCCGGTTTCAGACATATTTTTCGGTTTTATTACTGCTTTCCGGTCGTCCCGAATCCGCCGCGGTCAGCGCCGTTGAGATGATCGGTCTCTTCAAATACAATCTGCGGCTGATTCTCCACAATCCGGAACTGGCAGATCCGGTCATTGACATGAATTTCCGTATCACGCACCGCAAGCGCCGGGAAAAAATACTGGTCATTGTCTCCGCGATAAGACCAGTCAATCACACCGCAGGAATTCGCCTGAATCAGGCCAAAATTCTTATACGTGCTGCTGCGCGGAACTACATGCGCCTCATAGCCCTTCGGCAGTTCCATCGCCACGCCGAGCGGAATCAGACGGAACTCGCCCTTTTTCATCGTCACATCTTCGGCCGCCCTTAAATCAATCCAGTCTGACTTTCCCTCGATATAGGTAAGCTTCTCAATCCGGTCTGTAAAATATTTGATTCTGATCGTTTTGGTTTCCATGTTATACCTTTCCTTGTCCATTCCTTATCCTGCCCAAAAGCCTCATGCGTTCAGCCGTCTGTATCAAACAGTTCTCCCGAAAGCCCTGTCAGCTCGTCAATCGGGATCTCTCTGCCGTCCTCCAGTATGATCCGCCGTCCGCTCCGGCTGATCTTCCAGACTCGCCCCTCAATCTGTTCAAACGCGCCTCCTGACTTTCTTGGATCCGGCACAAAATACTCTGCGTAAATCTGCGGCCGCTGAGGCAGCCTTGCCTCTAACAGCTGCAGTTTCCAGTCTAGCGATTCTTCCTCATCCTCTTCCCGCAGCTTCCTGGCATCCGTTACGCGCGCAGTTTCCTTTACCGCTTCTTCATAACCGGTCAGCGCCGCAAACGGCGAAAACTGCGCCGCGCGATCTGCTGCCGGCATGCGCGGATGCCCGTACGGTTCCGGATGGTTCAAAAGCAGGATATCCTCATAATCTGCAATCGTCCGGATTGGCTCCCTGGCTTTCTGATTCTGCCGTTTCATGCCTTGTGACCTCCGATCTGTCGGTTCCTTCCGGCTGCAGTCGCTCCTTCTTCCAGGTTCATACCCTTCAGAACCGCATTTTTTCCAAATTTCCGCTTCAGTTCAACCACTGCCAGCTGCAGCTTTTCTTCTTTTTCCAGCTGTTTTCGTTCCTTCTCTTTTCTGGTTTCCTGTTCCTGATAATCCGTAAACAGGTTCAGCTGCTCGTAGGATTCCTTCTGAACCGCCTGACTGCGCGGCATGACCCGTTCCGCTGTAATAGCAATCCGCCTTGTCAGAAGACCGGGTGTAATAATCCGGTCATACAGACTGACTGCCGTTTCCACAATCAGACGGGAGGATGAAGTCTTTTTTCCGATATGCTCCGTACCGTGCGCATGCTTCGGAACCTTCCGTCCATAGCGGTCCGTTACCGTCTCTCCATGGTATGCATTCTTTGTCTGACTGGTCACATTGCTGACATCATACCCGATTGTCAGTACAATCTGGTCGGTCACCAGCCCTTTCTCTGTCAAATCAAGCGACAGCGCGTCTGCCATCTCCCGGACAATCAGACGTGTTTTTTCGGTGTCATACGGACACGCAAGCACCTGTCCGGAACAAATGCTGTTATTTTCCGGGCGGTACGCTTTGATTTGGGCAATCGTACACGGCTCATAACCCCATGCGTGATCAATCAGGAGCTCCGCGTTCACACCAAACAGGCGGTACAGCAGCTCCTGATTATAATACGTTCCCGGTGTACCGATTGAACAGCGGGCAACATCTCCCATCGTGTACATCCCGTGCTCCTCCAGCCTGCCTGCGTACCCGGAACCGATCCGCCAGAAATCCGTGAGCGGCCGGTGCGTCCACAGCAGGCGGCGGTAGCTGATCTCATCAAGCGACGCAATCCGCATCCCTGACGCGTCCGGCGGCGTATGCTTCGCTACAATATCCATCGCGATTTTACAGAGATACAGATTGGTCCCGACTCCGGCTGTCGCCGTGATTCCGGTTTCCTTCAGAATTTCGCGCATCAGCATTCCTGCCAGCTCTTCTGCCGTCATCCGGTACGTGTCCAGATATGGATCAGCAAAAATCATTACCTCGTCAATCGAATATACATGGATATCCTCAGACGCAAGATAACGCAGATAAATCTGATAAATCCTAGTGCTGTACTCCATATAATACGCCATCCGCGGCGGAGCAATACAGAATGCGATTTTTAGTCCCGGATCGACAAGCAGCTCTTCTGACTGAATCGAGCTACCGGTAAACCGGCGTCCGGGCGCATTTTGTCTTCGTTTTTCATTTACGTCTTTTACTTTCTGTATGACTTCAAACAATCTTGCGCGGCCTGGGATTCCGTATGACTTCAGCGCAGGTGATACCGCCAGACAGATGGTTTTCTCCGTCCGCTGCTCATCCGCAACCACCAGATTTGCAGTCAGCGGATCTAAGCCCCGCTCTACACACTCAACTGATGCATAAAAAGATTTCAGATCAATTGCTATATACATCATTTTCTCCGCTCAAACAGTAACGCTGGAACCTATACGCCCGACTTATCAATGCTGCACTCCGCAATCAAAGCAGTCCGGATTTTCTGCATAGAGACAGTGCTGCCTCATCTGCAACAACTGTAACATCCGGATGGATCTGAAGAACCGATGCCGGAACAGACGGGGTAACTGGTCCGAACATTGTATTGTAAAGCGCCTCTGCCTTCTCTTCTCCATTTGCCACCAGCAGAATCTTCTTTGCCTGAAGGATGGTTCCGATTCCCATCGTATACGCCTGGCGCGGTACGTCTGCCTCTGACTCGAAAAAGCGGCGGTTAGCCTCGATGGTGCTCTGCTGCAGGCTGACGCAGTGCGTTGCCTTTGCAAAACTGGTATCAGGCTCATTGAAGCCAATATGACCATTCCGTCCAAGTCCCAACAGCTGCATATCGATGCCGCCGAGAGAGCGGAGCTTCCCTTCATAACGCGCACACTCCGCGTCGCTGTCCTCACAGGTTCCATCTGGAATGAAAGTCTGATCCTGACGGATGTTGACACGGTTAAACAGATGACTATGCATAAAATAATAATAGCTCTGCGGATTTTCTCTGGTCAGGCCACGGTACTCATCCAGATTGACTGTGGTTACCTCTGCAAAATCAAGATCCTTCTTTTCATACCACTCCACCAGCTGATCGTAAATGCCGATCGGTGTTGAACCGGTTGCCAGTCCGAGTACACAGTCTGGCTTCAGAATGATCTGCGCGGAAATAATGTTGGCTGCTTTCCTGGACATTTCCCTGTAATCCTTTGTCTGATAAACTCTCATTTCTCTTCCTTTCCGCCGGGTGTCCCGGCACGGACGGATGGCTCCGTCTTTTCTTATTTTCATGTACTTCTGGAACCGTTATGTGTTCTCGGAATCATTTTTATGCAGGAGTACATCATATTCTTAACAAATCAAGG
>CAJMMH010000231.1 GCA_905214365.1 uncultured bacterium | reverse complement strand
CCACTGCTTATTGCTCTTCGCAATTGAAGCAGGGGACTTCCTTGATTTGTTAAATCCAGACATCTTCGGCAGAAAACCTGCCGCATCATCATCATATCACACTTTCGACCATATCACGCGTAAATAAACTGTGTTAATTATAAAAAAAGTATTAACGGAAATGCCGTTCACGCCGCGTGCCTGACATCTGCGGTCCTGCTCCTGCAGATAACGCCGCCATATACACATGCTCAATCCCCGCATGCTTTAGTGCTCTGGCACAGGCTTCCATGGTTGCTCCCGTTGTCAGAATATCATCCACCAGAATCACCGACCGGTACTGCTTTGCGCAGCCGGCATCCGCTTCAAACGCGGAAACCAGGTTTTCCAGACGGCCGGACTCTCCGAGCTCTTTCTGCGGCGCAGTTTTCTTTTTCCGAAACAGCAAATGCTTCTCAACCGGAATTTCCCACACCGCCGACAAACGATCGGCGATTTCCTCCGCCTGATTAAATCCCCTTTTCCGCCTGCGGGACCGGTGAAGCGGCACAGGAATCAGACACTCTGCCTGCCAGATCCTGATCCGCCGTTTTGTCCGCTCCGCCATATCCCGGCACGGATAATCAAGCAGCTGCCGTTTATTGCGGTACTTGACCTCGCTGATCATGCGGCGTACCGGCACGCTGCCATAGTCCCAGCCGACCACTCCGGCCTCAAAGCTTCTCCTTTTTTCCCGGCAGTTCCCGCAGAATTCCTGAACCGCATCTCTTTTGTCAAGCTGTCTTCCGCACCGCATACAGCAGGGCTGGATAACCGGGCGAAGCTTATCCCGGCACACGTCGCAGACCCAGGTGCCCGGCGGCGATACCACGTCCAGGCATACCGGACAACGCCTCGGAAACAGCAGATCCTCAATTATCTGAATTACGTTCATAAATCTCCCGGATGCGCTCAGCCAGTCCGCTGTAGCGCTTCTGCTCCTGCTCATTGTCAATCATCGCCTGAAATGTCTCCAGGCTGCCGACCACGCAGACGCAGCTCTTGGCTCTTGTAACGGCCGTATACAGAAGGTTTCGGTTCATCAGCATCCGCGGACCGCCGAGCAGAGGCAGAATGACAGCCGGATATTCGCTCCCCTGTGACTTGTGAATTGTGACCGCATAGGCAAGCTCCAGATTTTCCGCCTCGCCAAATTCATACTCGACACGCTTTCCTTCTTCAAACTCAACCGTAATCCGCTCCAGAACCGGATTGATCTCGCGGATTATTCCCATATCTCCGTTGAAAACACCGGTCCCTTCCTCCACCGGCTGCCGGAAGCTGTTGATAATCTGCCACTGCTTCTGGTAGTCGTTTTTGATCTGCATGACCTTGTCGCCTTCCCGAAGCGTCATATTTCCAAGAATTGCTTCCTGCCTGGACAGATCCGGCGGATTCAGCTCCTGCTGCAGGACCGTGTTAAGATTCTCTACGCCAAGGACCCCCTTTCGCATCGGTGTCAGCACCTGGATATCCCTCTGCTCCGCATGAACATATCCGGGCAGCTTGCTGCGAAGAAGGGTAATCGTCGCTCCAATAATGTTTCCGGCGTTATCCCTCGGAATAAACAGGAAATCCCGGCTTCCCGGACGCGGCCTGATCCGCTCCCCGGCATGGATACGGTGCGCGTTCATAATAATATCGCTGTCCGCCGCCTGCCGGAAAATCTTCTCCAGCTGCACCACCGGAAACTTCCCGCTGCTAATAATATCCCGCAGGACATTGCCCGGTCCGACGCTCGGAAGCTGGTTAACGTCCCCAACCAGAATCAGGCGCATACCCGGCGCAACTGCCTTTAACAGCGAGTTCATCAGGAAAATATCCACCATTGACATCTCGTCAATAATGATAACATCCGCTTCCAGCGGATTGTCCTCGTCCCTTCCGAAAAAGCCCTTTCCTTCCGCAGCCGCCCCGCTGACTTCAAGCAGACGATGGATTGTCTTTGCCTCATAGCCGGTCGCTTCGCTCATCCGCTTTGCCGCGCGTCCCGTCGGAGCCGCAAGCAGCACATCCATCCGCTCATTCATAAAATAGCGGATAATTGTCTTGATCGTTGTCGTCTTTCCGGTTCCCGGTCCTCCTGTAATAATCGTCAGACCGTTATTCACTGCCTCCGCAACGGCAAACTGCTGCTTTTCATCCAGGGAAATCCCTTCCGATGCCTCAATTGCCTCCCGTTTCCGGCGAATTTCCTCCGCAGGGACATTGTCATGAAGATTGAGCTCCATCAGCTTTTGCGCCGCGGCAAGCTCTGTGTAAAAGCAGGCATCTGTATACACCATGCGGCTGCCGCCCTGATCGCGGACAACAATCTTCTTCTCAATAATCAGATCAGTAACCAGATGCTCAATATCTCTCGGTTCAATATTCAGCAGGGAAAACGACGCCTGCATCAGCTCTTCCCACGGAAGACAGGTATGCCCCTGCCCGGACGCCTGCCGAAGCGTATATATAAGCGCGCTCCGGATCCGAAAATCGGAATCGGCAACAATCCCTGCCTTTGCCGCAATCTCATCCGCAATCCGGAAGCCGACTCCATCAATATCATCGGCCAGCCGGTACGGATTATCTTTCAGAATGCGGTACATCTCCTGTCCGTACCGCTCATAAATCTTCAGCGCAAGGCTCTGGCTGATACTGTAATTCTGAAGAAACAGCATTGCCTGCCGGACATCCTTTTTCTGAATCAGTCCTGCTGAAATCTCCATCGCCTTCTTCTCGCTGATTCCCTTGATCTCAGCCAGCCGCTCCGGCTCCTCCTCCATAATCCGGAACGTATCGTCTCCGAACTTCTTCACAATCCGGGCCGCTAACGCCTCTCCGATCCCCTTGACCGCTCCAGAAGCCAGATAACGCTCCATCGACGCCTTATCCGCCGGAGCCGTATACTCATAAGAAGTAACGCGCAGCTGCTCCCCGTAGGTCGGATGCACCACCGTCTCTCCCTGTGCGCAGATATACTCTCCCTGCGACGCGTCCGGAAAAAAGCCGGTCAGAAAGCTCTCTTCATTTCCGTGCGTCACGGCAAGTACCGCATACCCGTTTTCCTTATTCTGAAATATGATCCGATCAATATATCCTTCAATTTCCGCCATATCTGCCCAGTTCCTTATCCGTTGATCTTAAAACACGCTCTAGAAAAGAAATCCCGGAAACAGACCTGCTCCGTCTGAATCCGGGTATCCGGCAAAAAGCGCCTGCCTGTCTGCCTGCGCCTTTGCGTTTCTTTTGTCAGCCGAACCCGATCAATCTTCCATCGAGTTCATAAAATCCATATATTTTCCGGTTCCTACCGCTACGCAGGTCGTCGGCTCTTCCGCTGTCATCGTCGTAATTCCAAGGCGCTCTTCTAACAGCTGCTCCAATCCGTGAAGCAGCGCGCCTCCTCCGGTGAGAACAATGCCGCGATCAGAAATATCGGCAGCCAGCTCCGGCGGCGTCTTCTCCAGTACCATATGTACAGTCTCAACCACCTGATTGGCAGGCTCGCTCAATGCCTCTAATGTCTCGTCAGAGGTAATCGTTACCGTCTTCGGAAGTCCGGTTACCAGGTTGCGGCCGCGAACATCAATCGCCAGCTCCTCCACACGGCGGTAGCAGGTTCCGATCTTGATCTTGATTTCCTCACCGGTACGCTCTCCGATCAGAAGATTGTGGCGCTTTCTCATATAACGCACAATCGCGTCGTTAAAATCATCGCCGGCAACCTTAATCGACTCGCTCACTACGGTTCCTCCCAGGGAAATAACCGCAACGTCCGTCGTTCCTCCGCCGATATCGACAATCATATTGCCGCACGGCTTGGAAATATCAATTCCTGCTCCGATTGCAGCTGCTAACGGCTCTTCAATCAGAAATACCTCTCTTGCTCCGGCATTGAAGGTCGCATCCTCAACTGCTTTGCGCTCAACCTCCGTAATCTGGCTTGGTACGCAGACACAGATCCGCGGCTTGCGGAACAGACGCTTTCCAACTGCCTTCTGAATAAAGTAGCGGATCATCTTTTCCGTAATCGTATAATCAGCAATCACGCCCTGACGCAGCGGACGGATCGCAACAATGTTGCCAGGCGTACGGCCGATCATCATACGGGCCTCCTCGCCGATTGCCTTGATCTCATTGCTGTTTCTGTCGTATGCGACAACTGACGGCTCCTTGAGTACAACGCCCTTTCCCTTTATATATACCAGGATACTCGCCGTACCCAAATCAATTCCTATATCCGTAGACACGCCAAATGCCATGATGTAAACTCCTTTCCACGAACGTATCCTGCACATCAGACACATTCTTGTCCTCCATCCCGGCATTTGCTTTCTCCGGGGCAAAAGACTGTCTATCTCATTATATACCATAACGTGCAAGATGAAAAGCGAATTTTTCAAAAAAATATCCGGATGACGCGCCGCATTGGTTATGGCATTTTTTACAATCACACGCAGTTTCGGCCCGAATCCGCAGGTTTTACCCCAAAAGCAGCAGATGCGCGCCCCTTTCATTCCCAGTTTCGATTTGATTTATTCTTTGTTTATTTTTTTTCTTCATTTTTCAGGGTTTGTACAAATTTTCGACACATTTATTTCTTATTATATAGGTGTACTCAAGAAACGGGTACACATTCAAGTTGATCCCCATCACTTGAAAAAAGCTTTTTCATACTCAATGCCCGGCGGTCGAGCCGCCGGGTACCCCCC
>CAJMMH010000230.1 GCA_905214365.1 uncultured bacterium | reverse complement strand
GCAGCCGGGCAAGCCATTTGCCATTGTGGTTCCCGGGGGCGGTTTCATTTCTAATGTGACGGATTGCGAGGGATACCCCATCGCGATGGAACTGCATAAAATGGGATATTCCGTCTTTGTCCTCAGCTATCCGATCGGCAAGCAACTGGGCGAAACAGAGCCGTTGAAGCAGGGGCAGGCAGCTGCTAAGGAACTGACACAGGCGATCCGTTATCTGACGAACCATCAAAAGGAACTTGCGATCTGTATGGATGATTATGCCATCTTCGGGTTCTCGGCCGGGGGACTTATGACGACAGCCTATTCTTTTGCAAGCTATGCCGATTGCTGCCACAATCATCACCTGCCAAGGCCGAAGGCGATTTTTCCTATGTACGGACTGGATTGGAATATCAAAGCACTCCCGGAGGATCAAGGTTTGGCCGTGTTTTCCATCGCAGGGCGTCAGGATGAGTTCGGCTTTGCCAACGTAGAAGCACAGCTTCCGGCGTTGGAAAAAACACTGGGCAGAGAAAATGTGAGCGTCAAAATCATTGACGGTCTGGGGCATGGCTTTGGCATTGGGTCAGAAACCAAAGTGAAAAACTGGCTTCAGGAAGCAGTTGTCTTTTGGGAAGCGCACAGATAACAGAGAAGCGAGGAAAACCGTATGGGCGAGATTTATGCTGCAAAAACCAATCACATCACAAACCCTGTAGGCTATGCTCTGAAGCCGCTGGTGTTTTCGTGGAAGGTAAAAGGGTGCAAAGGGCAGGAACAGCGCCACGCAAGGATCATGATCAGCAAAGAGCCGACCTTTACCACGCTTTGCTTCGATACGGGAGAGGCCGCACTTGACAGCCGCGCCGCAAGGGTAGAATTTGATCCACAACCCTGCACAAGATATTACTGGAAAGTCCTTGTGGCAACGGATGCCGCAGAAACGATCGAGTCCGACGTGCAGTTTTTTGAGACCGCCAAAATGGAGGAGCCATGGACAGCCCAGTGGATCACCTGTGACAGCAGCCAGCAACGTCATCCGATTTTTTCCAAGCGGATCAGCCCGACCCGGGCAGTTGCACGCGCAAGGCTGTATATTTGCGGTCTGGGATTGTACGAAGCATATTTTCTGGGGGAAACCAGCAAAGTATCGAGCAAAATCGGCGACGAGTATTTAACGCCGTACTGTAACAATTATGCACAGTGGATTCAGTACCAGACTTATGATGTTACGGAGCAGGTATCAGAAGGTGGTATGCTGTCGATCCTGCTGGGAAACGGCTGGTACAAAGGGCGGTTCGGATTCAGCGATCCTGAGCGGAAAGAATACTATGGAAGTGAATGGAAGCTGATCGCGGAGATTCACATTGCGTACCAAGATGGCACAAACGAGGTGGTCGGCACCGATGAGACTTGGTCGGTAAAACGAAGCAACCTGTGGTTCTCCAACATTTATGACGGCGAACGGCGGGATGATACCTTGCCGCCTACCCCGGAATGCTGCGCACGGATCGCACAGGCACCGAAGGGGCGGCTTATGGAACGGCTGTCTATCCCGGTCAAGGCACAAATGCTGCGGAAGCCGGTGGCGTTGATCCATACGCCGCGCGGTGAAGAAGTATTCGATTTGGGGCAGGAAATCACAGGAATTTTCCAACTGCGTGTGCGGGAACCGGCGGGGACAACGATTCGCATTCAAACCGGCGAGGTGCTTCAAGATGGGTGTTTCTATAACGAAAACCTGAGAACGGCACTTTCGGAATATATCTATGTCTCAGATGGAAAAGAAAAAACCATTGTTCCCCATTTTACATACTACGGCTACCGTTATGTAAAGGTCAGCGGTGTTTCCAACCTGTCATGCGAGGATTTTACAGCCATCGTGCTGCACAGCGATTACGAGAGCATCGGCAACGTGAAAACGGGCAATGCGCTGGTAAATCAACTGATCTCTAATGTAGAATGGGGCATGAGGGGAAACTTTCTCGATGTGCCAACCGATTGCCCGCAACGCGATGAGCGAATGGGCTGGACCGGCGATACGCAGGTCTTTTCCGCAACGGCAAGCTATCTGGCCGATTCGTTTGCCTTCTATCGGAAATATTTATACGATCTGTATCAGGAACAGCTCTTGGCTGGCGGTATGGTCCCCGAGGTCGTCCCCACATTCGGGCCGAGCAAGTGTTCCTGCGCATGGGGCGATGCTGCGTGTATCATTCCGTGGAATGTATATTTGTTCAGCGGTGACAAAACGATCCTTGAAAACCAGATCGAGAGCATGAAAGCATGGGTCGATTATATCCGCAAGATTGACGGCGATCACCATGGATGGAGACAGGTTTTTCATTACGGAGACTGGCTGGCGCTTGACCGTGCCGGGGCCGTTGCAAACAGCGTTTACGGGGCGACGGACGAAGCCTACATCGCTGACATCTACTATGCGGCAAGTGCCCAGATCGTTGCCAAAGCGGCCGCAGTTCTCGGTCTGGAAGAAACAAGACAGAACTACCAGGCCATCGCCGACCGCCAGTGGCAGGTGGTGAAGGAAGAATATTTTACCGCTACCGGCAGATGTGCCGTGAAAACGCAGACAGGGCTCGTCCTTGCACTGAAATACCATTTGTCGGACAATGAACGTCTGACGGAGCAGATGCTCCGAAAACTCCTTCGGGACAACAAAAATAAGCTGAACACCGGCTTTGTGGGGACCCCGCTGCTGTGTAACGTCCTGACCGAGCATGGCATGACGGATTTGGCTTATCGGCTACTCCTGAACGAGGAGTACCCGGGCTGGCTCCACGAAGTAAAGTTAGGGGCCACAACGGTGTGGGAGCGCTGGAACTCGCTGGATGAAAACGGTCGCATTTCCAGCACCGGGATGAACAGCCTGAATCATTATTCCTATGGCGCTGTATTGGAGTGGATCTTCCGCCATGTAGCCGGGATCGATGTGACGGAGCAAGGCCCGGGCGGCAAGATGATGCGCATCAGCCCCAAGGTGGATCACAAGTTGGGCTCGGCAAGCGCGGTTTACGATTCGGCCAGCGGGTGCTATCGCTGTGGGTGGCAGATCGAAAACGGCGACCAAATCACAGTCACCATCACCGTTCCGTTCGGTGCAAAGGCGCAGGTAATCCTTCCGTATGCGCCAGACTCCGTATACCACGATACGGATAACCCTTTGTTTGAAACGGTGGAAAACGGGATCTGCTGCGTAAAGGCCGGGCAATATACGGTCACCTACAAGGCCGCAAGCCCCTTGAAAAAAGGCTACAGCGTAGACTCCACGCTGGAAGACTTGTTGGCTGAGCCGGCGATCAGGGCGTTCCTTTCCAATATGATGGAGGTGGATATGATCCCGGATCTTGCGTATGGGCTTACGCTGCGGCAGGCCGCAGAAGCTTTCGCGGGCGGGGTGAGCGCGGAGCAAGCACAACGTCTCAACGTATTGCTGGAAGAATTTTGAACGTTTCAGGAACACGTTTCCGACGAAGGAACGCTAATTTCTACAAGCGCAGGAGACCATTATGGAGCTTACAAGACTTAAAGCAAACAGTCAATACAGACCATGAAGATATAGAAGTGGATATCCCCTGCAACACTACGGCAGTGGTAAACCTGCCAGACGGAAGTTCGTACAAGATCGGAAGTGGTTCCTATACGTTTGATTGCGATGTAAAGCAGTAATTCCGGGCAAAAACGTCAGATCAGCGGGCGGCACCGCGATGGAACGCCCCATTTTCCAACACACGGAAAGGAAGGATAACATAATGGAAAACACTGTTACCAAAAGGGAAAAATTCAGCTACGGTATGTATTTTATGGGCCAGAACGTATTCTACGGCCTGATTGGATACATGACCACTTATTTCACGGATATCGGCATCACGGCGGCTTTGGTTGCGGTCGTGGCACTGATCACAAAAGTATGGGATGCCATCAACGATCCCATCTTCGGCATGATCATGGATAAGGTGCATTTTAAGAAAGGAAAATTTCTCCCCTGGCTCCGAATGTCTGTCATCGCGATCCCGGTCTCTACCATTCTTCTTTTCGTGATCCCTACGGGCATCCCGTTGGTGGCCAAGGTCATCTGGGCGACCCTTGCCTATATGCTGTGGGATACAGCCTATACGCTTTGCGATGTGCCGATTTTTGGCATTGTCACTACAATGACGCTTGATCAGAAAGAGCGCGTGTCCCTGAACAGCATCGGAAGAATTTTTGCAATTTTTGCCGGCATTGTGACCGGCATCCTTTTGCCGCTGGTCCGACAGAGTTTGGGCGGCTGGGCTACGACTGTGATCGTGTTGTCCATTTTGTCCGCTGCCATGATGATCCCGATGTGTCTGTTTGCAAAAGAGCGCGTGATCGAAAGAGAAAAAGCACGGGATGGAGGAGCCGAGGAAAACTATACGCTGCGCGATATGGTTGAATGCCTGCGTTCCAATAAATACCTGTTGATTTTCTTTGCTGCTCCTCTTATCAGCAGTCTGCTCAATGTTGGTGCCACCTGGGGGTTATACATTGCCCGGTATTGCCTCGGCGGCGAAGAAATTGCTTCCTTTGTCTCGATGGCGGTGATCGTTCCGACACTGATCGGTGCGGCGATTGCTGTACAACTATGCAAGAAATATGACAAATTCAAAATTTTCTATTTCTCCTATATGTTTGCTTTGATTTTGGGCATCGTTCGCTACATAGCCGGATATGAGAACATGATGGTCTATGTGATCCTAAACGCACT
>CAJMMH010000229.1 GCA_905214365.1 uncultured bacterium | reverse complement strand
CCTTTTAAGGGTGCTTTTTTTGTGCCTGAAAAATCAGCTCTTCTCAGAACTGCAGGAATATGCTACAATAAAGCCAAATTCGATGCGCGCCGCAATTGACAGCGGAGGCTGCTAAAGCCTGAATGCGCATTGTATGACAGCGGAGGTTTTTATGGGAACATATACACTGGACTGGAATCATTATGTGGAAACAGCAGTTCAAACGGCGGCAGAGGGCTGTGTGCTGCTGGAAAACAGAGGGAATGCGCTGCCGCTTAGAAAGGGCGAGTGTGTTTCGGTATTCGGACGGATTCAGAGCTATTACTATAAGAGCGGAACCGGTTCCGGCGGCATGGTTAATACCAATTATGTCCATGGGATTTTGGATGGACTCCTGGCACAGCCGGAGATTGAAGTAGATCGGGAGCTGATGCAGGTTTACCGTGACTGGGAGAAGAAAAATCCGATTGAAAAAGGAAAAGGCTGGGGTCAGGAGCCCTGGAGCCAGAAGGAGATGCCGGTATCGGATGAGCTTGCGGCAGCGTGCGCGTCCCGCAGCCGGGCTGCTATTGTGCTGATCGGGCGGACGGCCGGGGAGGATCAGGATAACCGCGCGGAGGCAGGCAGCTATTTCCTTTCCGAAGGGGAGCAAGAGCTATTGGAGGTGGTATGCCGCCATTTTGAGCATTCCATTGTTGTTCTGAATGTCGGAAATATCATTGACATGAGCTGGGTAAAGACCTATTGTCCGGCGGCTGTGCTTTACGCGTGGCAGGGCGGTATGGAGGGTGGTATGGGAGTGGCAAGGGTGCTGACCGGAGCAGTTTCGCCGAGCGGCCATCTGCCGGATACCATCGCAATGTCGCTGACGGATTATCCGTCCGACAGCAACTTCTATCAGGGAGACGAGATTCATTACCAGGAAGATATTTATGTCGGCTATCGTTACTTTGAAACGGTAGAAAAGGAACGTGTACTGTATCCGTTTGGCTATGGCCTCTCCTATACGGAGTTTTCCAGACAGGCGTTTATGACAGAAACCGGAGATGAGCTGACGATTGCCTGCCGTGTGACCAATACCGGTTCCTGTGCCGGAAAGGATGTTGTCCAGGTATACTTTGAAGCGCCGCAGGGACTCCTCGGCAAGCCGTCGCGGCAGCTTGCAGCATTTGAGAAGACAAAGACGCTGCAGCCGGGAGAAGAGACGTTAGTTACGCTTCGGATCAAAAAGTCAGAGCTGGCATCCTATGACGACAGCGGAATTACCGGCTATCCCTGGTGCTATGTCCTGGAGGCGGGCACATACCGCCTGTACGCGGGAGCGGATGTCAGAAGCTGTGTGCCGGTCGGAGAGTTCCGCGTGGCACAGACCAGGGTAACGGAGCAGTGCAGTCAGCGCATGGCTCCGATAACCGTGTTTACCAGGATGCACCCGGAAGCGGATGAAACCGGAAGCCTGCAGATGAAGTATGAGGCGGTTCCGTGCAGAAACGGAAAGGAGCAGCATGAAGTTCCGGCCTGCCTGCCGTATACAGGAGATCAGGGGTGGAAGCTGAAGGATGTCCGGGATCATAAGGTGGATCTGGATGCGTTCATTGCGCAGATTTCGGACCGCGGCCTGTGCGAGATGGTGCGCGGCGAAGGAATGAGCAGTCCGCGCGTGACACCGGGAACGGCGGCGGCGTTCGGCGGCGTATCGGACGAGCTGACTGGATTGGGGATTCCGGCAGGCTGCTGTACCGACGGTCCGTCCGGCATGCGCCTTGATAGCGGAACCAATGCGTTCAGTCTTCCGAATGGCACGCTGCTTGCGTCAACTTTTAACCGGGAGCTGATTGCGGGCCTGTTTGAATGCGAGGGTCTGGAGATGCGCAACAACCGGATTGATACGCTTCTCGGACCGGGCATGAACATTCACAGGCATCCGCTCAATGGCCGGAACTTCGAGTATTTTTCAGAGGATCCGCTGCTAAGCGGTGAGATCGCGGCGGCGCAGCTGCAGGGCATGGCAAGAGCAGGTGTGACCGGAACGATCAAGCATTTCTGCGCCAATAACCGGGAGTTCCACCGCAGAACGGTCAACAGTGTAGTTTCCGAGCGTGCGCTGCGGGAAATTTACCTGAAAGGCTTTGAAATTGCGGTAAAGAAGGGACATGCTTACTCAGTGATGACGACCTACGGAGCGGTAAACGGCGTCTGGACAGCAGGAATCTACGATCAGAACACAGCAATTCTGCGCAATGAATGGGGATTTGACGGCATTGTGATGACAGACTGGTGGGCGGACATTAATGAGGAAGGAACCAAACCGGATCAGAAGCAGCTTGCAGCGATGGTACGCGCGCAGAATGACCTGTACATGGTAACAAGAAGTGCGGCGGAGCATGAGGATGATCTGGAGCAGGCGCTTGCAGAGGACCGCCTGACCCGCGGCGAGCTTGCCAGAAGCGCGGCCAATATCCTGCGCTTCCTGCTTCGTTCGCCGGTTATGGAGCGCACAGCAGGAGAGGAAATTCCGGTCACGATTATTAATGCGCCAAAGGATCAGAAGCTGACAACAGACTTTGATGTTGCTTATTACCGGATTGCCGGAAAGACACAGATTGATCTGAGCGATCTGTCCTGTGAGGCGGGAAGCTCCGCAATGTTCGGCATTTCAGTACGTCAGATGGGACCGTTACGTATTTCTTTAACGGCATCATCCCAATTTGACGATCTGGCGCAGATGACAGTCAGCGTATTTGTAGACAATGCGTTCTTTACGGCATGCACGTTCCAGGGATCGAAGGGAGCGGACGTTACCATCAGCAGAGAAGGCGATTTCTTCGGATACAACCATTATATCAAGCTCTACTTTGCGCAGAGCGGCCTGAAGCTGAAATGTATGACAATTGACTACGTCTGAAGCTTTTCGGTTTCTGTTCACGCAGCGCTCAAACAGTAACGTCAGAATTACCAAAAAAAGAGCTGAAAAATCTGCTTGACAAAGCAGAAACACTTTGTTATAGTAAAGCCATGAACAAAACCGATGAATAAGAGGAGTAGATTAAGGATGCTTCGCACAGAGAGCTGCGGATGGTGGGAACGCGGCAGAGGATACTTAGTTGAATGGACTTATGAGGGCGGCCGAAAGCCGGAACGCTGATTCTGAATGAGTGTGCGGACTGGTAAGTAGTAACCGACGGGTACCGTGCCCGTTACCAGGCGGAGCGTATGTCAGTACGCATGAGACGGATATGAAACTCATATCAAGCCGGGTGGCACCGCAGGAACGTATCGCTCCTGTCCCAGCATAATAAATATGCTGGGACAGGAGCTTTTTTGATATTTAAAAGCTTTCCGGGCAGATCGTATGGCGGCAGGGGAAAGAAAGCTGCAGGTGCGGTTGACCACGGGCGAAGGCTTCCGGTTCCAGCAGATTAAAGGAGGCTTGTCTATTATGGAAAATTACAGCATTCATCTTCCGGCCTATACAATCGGTCCGGACGCGTATGCCAGACTTGCGGCTGTCTGCGGTCCGTATGGAAAGACGGCGGTTATCATCGGCGGGCATCGTGCGATGGAAGCAGCTGCTGACGCGATTGAAGGTGCGGCGGGAAAGGAAATCATGATCCTTGGCCGGTTCTGGTACGGCGGAGAATGCAGCTATGAAAACGCGGCAGCGCTTGCGGAAAAGCCGGAAGTACAGAAGGCAGAGCTGCTGTTTGCGGTTGGCGGCGGAAAGGCAATGGATACAGTAAAGGCGCTTGCGCATCAGCTTGGAAAGCCGGTATTTACGTTCCCGACGATTGCCTCCAACTGCGCGGCGACAACGGCGGTATCGATTATGTATCGGGAAGACAGTGTATTCAAAGGGCCGTACTTCTTTGAAGCGCCTCCGGTTCACGCGTTTATCCAGACAAGGATCATTGCGGCGGCGCCAAAGAAATATATGTGGGCAGGCGTGGGCGATACATACGCCAAGTATTACGAGGCGAGCCTTTCATCAAGAGGCGAGGATCTGTCACATTACTTCGGACTGGGCGTTCAGGTCAGCCGGATGTGTGTGGATCCGATTCTGGAAAAGGGCGAGAAGGCGTTGGCAGACAATGAAGCAGGAATCGCGTCAAAGGAGCTGGAGCAGGTAGTCCTTGCCATTGTCGTGACAACGGGAATCGCCTCAATTCTGTTGACCGCAGAGCATACGGTCGATTACAACAGCGGACTGGCACACGCAATCTTTTACGCGCTGACCGCGTACCCGCAGATTGAAAAGCAGCATCTGCACGGCGAGGTGGTCGGCTTCGGAATCCTGGTGCTGTTATTGACAGACGGACAGCGGGACGAGTTTGAACGGGTTTACGCGTTCCACCGCAGAACCGGACTTCCGGTTTGCATTGCGGACATCGATATTTCGCCGGATGAGCTGAAGGAAGTCATCCCGGTCATCACAGGAATGGGCGATATTAAGCACTGGCCGTATCCGGTCACGGAGCAAATGCTGACGGAAGCATTTGACGAACTGGAATGCCATGTAAAGGAATAAAAAAGAAAGGGATTATGGTGAATGATATGAGAATGCAGAATATGATGAGAAGAACAGCGGCAGCAGCAATGGCAGGACTGATGGCAGCAGGAGCGGCAGGATGTGGAAGCGCCAAGACAGCGGAGAAGACGACCGAGGCAGCAAAGACGACCGAAGCGGCAAAGACCACCGAGGCGGAAACAACTACAGAAGCAGCAAAGACCACCGAGGCGGAAACAACTACAGAAGCAGCAAAGACCACCGAGGCGG
>CAJMMH010000228.1 GCA_905214365.1 uncultured bacterium | reverse complement strand
TCCTGCATCCTGCATCGCCTGATCCACATCATGCGTAATCATCAGAATTGCCGTATGCTCCTCGCGGTTCAATTCCCGCAGCAATCCATACAGCTCTCTTGTCACTGCCGGGTCAAGCCCGGTTGTCGGCTCATCCAAAAGCAGCAGATGCTCCGTTGCGCACAGCGCTCTCGCAAGCAGTACCCGCTGCTGCTGTCCGCCTGACAGATCCCGGAAGCATTCGCGTTCCAGACTGCGGATACTCATACGCTCCATCTGCCGATCTGCCCGTATCCTGTCTTCCCGGCTCCAGAACGGAATAAACCCTCTCCGGCTCAGGCAGCCGGACATCACAACCTCGCGTACTGTCGCCGGAAAATCCTTCTGCGCCATCGTGCGCTGCGGCAGATAGCCGATGCTCTTTCCTGCAACAGACGGCCCATACGTTACCGTTCCTTCATACGGCCGGAGCAGCCCAAGCAGCCCCTTCATCAGCGTAGACTTTCCGGAGCCGTTCTCGCCCAGCACACAGATATAGTCGCCTTCTTCCATTGTAAACGTAATATTTTTAATATAGATCTGATTTTCATAGCCGAACGCGGCATGATCACATTGTATCAGCATTTTTTGTCCTCTCAGTCTTTTTCTCCCAGCGCGATTTTCAGCGCTTCCTCATTGCGGCGCATCAAATCCACGTATGTCACACCGTCTTCTAACTCCTGCTTTGTTACATTATGACAGGAATGAAACTCCAGCACAGCTACTCCCGTTGCTTCCTGAATAATCGCTGCGGTTTTCTGGCTGCTCTGCTCCACATGGAAGACCGCCGGAATCGCTTCATCCTCAATCCGGTCAATCAGACCCGCAAGCACAGCCGCACTCGGTTCTGTATCGCTGCTGCACCCGGAAAAGGCCGCATCATAGCGGAAGCCGTACTCTCTTACAAAATACAGGAATGGGAACCGGTCCGCAAAGATCAAAAGATCGGTCTTGCCGTCTGCCGCAATCTCGCGAAATTCCGCATCGATGTCCTGAAGCTGTGCGATATAATCCGCCGCGTTTTTTGTAAATTCTTCCTGGTACTCCGGAGCCGCCTCAATCAAAATGTCGCGGATTGCTTCCGTCAGACGAATGGCATTGACCGGAGATGTCCAGATATGCTCATCATACTCCACTGCCGTGCCGACACGCCCATCCACTTCTGAGCTGCTGTTTTCTTCATTTGTTTCTGTTGTCTCTGCATGATCGCTCACTTCATGGTCGTCTTCTTCATGACCGTCTTCATGGCGGCTGTTATCGTCATGGTCATGATCGCCGTCTTCATGGTCATGGTCATGATCATGGTCGTGACCCTTCATATTTTCACTCGCTTCTTCTTCCCGAAGCGAAACCACATCCATTCCGGCAAGTGTCAGGCGGCTGCTTCCATCCCCGGTCTCCAGAACTCTGGACACCCACTGTTCTGACTCGCCGCCGTTGTACAGCAGGACATCTGCCTCCTCCATTGTAATCAGTTCAGAAGCTGTCGGCTCGAACGAATGGCTCTCCTGCCCCGGCGGAAGGATCAAATGAAGATCTACCAGGTCTCCGGCAACTGCTCTCGCAAAATCATAATATGGAAACAGCGTTGCCGCCACGGTAATTTTAGTGGAATTTATAGAAGCAGTCTTGCTTTCCGCTGGCTTCTGGCAGCCCAAAAGTCCAGCTGCGCTGATTCCGCAGAGAAGCAGCAGGCTGATTGTTTTCTGTCTGATTGTCTGTTTCATGGTATTCCTTTCAGTATTTTCTTAATTAAGCAATCATTTAATTACCCTTACACGCAGCAAGGCTGCCGCATATGCGGCAGCCCTGCTTTGACCGGTCCATGACCGGAGCCTTGCTCAAATATTTTTTAGTTGGTGCTGTAGTTCGGAGCCTCTTTGGTGATCTGGATATCGTGCGGATGGCTCTCCTTCAGAGATGCTGCAGAAATCTTGACAAACTTTCCGGTCTCCTGAAGGGTCTTGATATCCGGCGCTCCGCAGTATCCCATACCGGAACGGATGCCTCCTACCAGCTGGAACACGGTATCCTCAACAGTTCCCTTATACGCAACACGACCCTCAACGCCTTCCGGAACAAGCTTCTTCGCATCACTCTGGAAGTAGCGGTCCTTAGAACCATTCTCCATTGCAGAGATGGAACCCATGCCGCGGTATACCTTGTACTTTCTTCCCTGATACAGCTCAAAATCACCAGGAGCCTCATCGCAGCCCGCGAAGATGCTTCCCATCATGCAGACATTTGCTCCTGCTGCAATCGCCTTTGTCATATCGCCGGAGTACTTGATTCCGCCGTCGGCAATGATCGGGATGCCATACTGCTTTGCAACCTCGTAGCAGTCCATAACCGCGGTAATCTGAGGTACGCCGATACCGGCAACGATACGGGTTGTGCAGATGGAACCAGGTCCGATACCTACCTTAACCGCGTCTGCGCCAGCTTCAATCAGAGCCCTGGTTGCAGCTCCGGTCGCAACGTTTCCTACAATAACCTGAAGATCCGGGTACGCAGCCTTTACTTCCTTCAGAGTGCGGATGATGTTTGCGGAATGACCATGCGCGGAATCGATAACGATACAGTCAACATGAGCCTTTACCAGCGCATCAACGCGAACCAGAATATTCTTGGTAATACCAACCGCTGCGCCGCAGAGAAGACGTCCCTGAGCATCCTTTGCAGACATCGGATACTTAATCTGCTTCTCAATATCCTTGATCGTAATCAGGCCCTTCAGATTAAAGTCCTTATCAACAATCGGAAGCTTCTCGACGCGGGCTTTTGCCAGAATCTTCTTTGCTTCCTCAAGGGTGGTTCCTTCCTGCGCGGTGACAAGTCCCTTGGAAGTCATGCATTCGCTGATCTTCTTCGTGAAATCCTCTTCAAACTTCAGATCGCGGTTGGTAATGATGCCGACCAGCTTTCTTCCGACAGTGATCGGAACACCGGAAATCCGGTATTTAGCCATCAGATCATTGGCATCCTGGAGCGTATGCTCTGGGGACAGATAAAACGGATCCGTGATAACACCATACTCGGAACGCTTTACCTTATCAACCTCCTCCGCCTGCGCTTCAACAGACATGTTCTTGTGAATGATACCGATACCGCCCTGTCTTGCCATTGCAATCGCCATCCGGTGCTCTGTTACAGTATCCATACCGGCACTCATCATCGGGATGTTTAACTGGATTGACTTTGTGAGATTTGTCTTCAGACAAACCTGATTGGGAATCACTTCTGAATACTGTGGAACCAACAGCACGTCATCAAATGTAATGCCTTCGCCAATAATCTGACCCATCTTTTTACCTCTCCTCACTTATCTGTTTGTTGTTAGTGTTTTATCAATAACGACCTTGCTCGGTGCCGCATTCTTCATGCACTTTAAAAGGGCGTCATTTGGCTCAATGATGTAGACAACCTGACCTTCGCTTCCGCTGTACGTAATACCATAGGTATTGGCATCTTTCTGACCGGACGAATAGTCAACAATCTTTAGCTTCGGGTTGTTTCTGGCAAAATCAAACTCATGAGACTTTGTCGAAACCATCTTTTCTACTTTCTGCATTTCCAGGTTCTGGACACGCTTTCTTGTTTTCTGAGCGCAGATCCGATCGATGCTGAGCTCATTGGTGACAAAAACATACTCGTACTCAACATGCATACGGATGTTGACGAAGTACGCCGCTCCGATTGCAGCCAGGAAAACGATGAAACCGAACGGATTGAGAATACTGGCGATCAGTCCGATCACAACCAGAAGTCCGAGTCCGATGTAAACAAGCGGCATATAGCCCGGTTTCTTACGCTTCACAAGCCACTCTGCATAAATGTCATTGTTCATTTGCTACCTCCTCATTTTTGCAGCCCCCACAAGAACCGCTTCATCCTGTGTATTGCTCCTATTATAGCCTCTTTTTTCAAAATAGGAAAGTACTTTTTCAGAAAACTTTTAAAACCATGGAAAATGCAGAAAATACACAGTGCTTTGACTGTCCGTCTGTGAAAAACACACGATAGCGCTGTGCCTGCGGCAGTCTATTGCATCTTCCAAAAGTCAAAAAAGAGACAGGATACAGTCAGTCTGTATCCTGCCTCTCTTTCCGACCGGCACGCAGTCTGCGCCTGTCCGGATTTTATTACATCATTCCGCCCATGCCTGCGCCTGCAGCCGGAGCCGGATTCTCTTCCTTAATGTTTGCGACAACAGACTCAGTCGTCAGCAGAGTAGAAGCTACGCTGGTTGCGTTCTGCAGTGCGCTTCTGGTAACCTTTGCCGGATCCAGGATACCTGCAGCAACCATGTCAACATACTCCTCGTTGTAAGCGTCGAAGCCTACGCCCGGCTTGGACTCGCGAACTTTGTTGATGATAACAGCGCCTTCCAGACCTGCGTTTGCAGCGATGTGGTACAGCGGAGCCTCCAGTGCCTTCTCAATGATCTTGGCACCGGTCTTCTCATCTCCCTCCAGCGTTGCAACCAGAGCGGAAACCTCCTTTGCAGCATGGATGTAAGCGGAACCGCCTCCTGCTACGATACCTTCCTCAACAGCAGCTCTCGTTGCGTTCAGAGCATCCTCCATACGCAGCTTTGCTTCCTTCATCTCAGTCTCAGTTGCAGCGCCGACACGGATAACAGCAACTCCGCCTGCCAGCTTTGCAAGTCTCTCCTGCAGCTTCTCCTTATCGAAATCAGAAGTGGTCTCAGCCAGCTGACCCTTGATCTGGGCAACTCTT
>CAJMMH010000227.1 GCA_905214365.1 uncultured bacterium | reverse complement strand
GTGCGCATCCCCGCGGAGCGTTTTTTACTTTACAGGAAAGCAATTTCCTGTAAAGAAAAAAAACAGAGACCCCCAAACGGGATCTCTGTCTATCCAACCGTCTGCGCGGTCATTACTTCCGTTACGGAAGCAGGCTGCGGTAGCCGATCGGCTGCTTATTTGGATTGTAAAATACACTGTCAATTACAATTCCGGTTTCCGCGCTCTTGGCATGAACCATCATGCCTCCGCCGATATAAATTCCGACATGGCCCTCAAAGAGTACCAGATCGCCGGCGCGAAGCTGCTCGTAGCTGACTGCAGTTCCGCAGTTTCTCTGAGAATAGGAATAGTGCGGAAGGGAAATTCCGGCAACATCACGGTATACGCACATGGTAAATCCGGAGCAGTCAACCTGTCCGCCGACTGCCAATGTCGTTCCGCCCCATACGTAGCTGCATCTGCCAACCCAGGAGGTCGCATACGCAACGATTTCAGAGCGGTAATCTCTGGTCGGCGCTGCCGGCGTTTCCGCCGGTGCCGGAGTCTCTGCAGGCGCTGCCGGAGCCGCTGGCGTTTCCGCCGGCGCCGCAGGTGTCTCTGCCGGAGTCTCAACGGTCGGAGCCGGAGCAATCGGAAGATTAAAGGAAGAGGAATAGTTGTCGTAGTACATCGTTACCACACGATTGCTTCCGGTCAGGATCATGCCGACGTCCGGACTGCTCCATCCCTCGTTGATTTCCTTTACAGAACCATCGCTGTAGGTTGCCATCACATACAGTTCGCTGCTGTAGATAACATCGCCCTCTGTCTTCTGGCCGCCGCGGTAATATGCTTCAATTCCAACAACTGCCGGAGCCATTGTCGGGATCTCAATTACCAGATCGTTTCCGGCGGAAGACTGGCTGTCATCCCCTGCCGGAGCCTGCGTCTCAGAAGGCTGCACCTCGGGCGAAGCCTGGCTGTCAGATGACGGCTGTGAATCGGATGTCGAAGCTTCCGGCATGGACTCGGACGGTGCTGCAACCGGAAGAGACGCATTCATCTCATCTGCCTTTGCCTGCGCGGCATCCATCTGGCTGATTGCAGCCTCCTGCTCTGCCTGCGCGGCAGCGGCAAGATCGGTCAGTCCCGCATCGTTTGCTTCCTGTATGTAAAGTCCCCAGAGCTCAACAACATAAATCGCCGCATTGAGCGCCGCATTGTAGTCACCGGCTGCCATGCGCTTGGTATATTCCTTCTGCGTGTAATCAATTCCCTGCAGATAATTTTCCTTCAGAGCTGCAACGGTTTCACTTCCGGCAAGCGCATCTGCTTCCGGCAGGCTTGTCTCCAGCCTGACGCCGTCCAACGGCACATAACCGATTACATAGCTGCCATTGCTGATTTTTACATAGTCTGCCTGCATCTCTACGACCGCGTACCGCTCGTCCTGATATACGGTACCAACCACGTTTCCGGCTGCTGATGCGGAATCTCTCGCATCCAGACTCTCCGGCAGGATGACTGCTGTTTTGTTGGTTACATTAGCCTGAGCAATATCGGCATTGCTGCCGGTTCTCACATAAGCCGCGCTGACATATCCCTGAAGACCGTCCGCGGATACCAGATACCAGTCACCCTCTTCGTTGCTGACCTGCTCATAAATTGTTACAATTGTGTTGCTGGCCAACTCACCGACACTGTCTGCAGACGTGGACGGCTTGCTGCGTAAATTCAGATATCCAAGAACGCTGATCATTCCGGTGCTGAGCGGAGATGCCCCCTCCGAAATCAGCGGCGCGGTTTCCTGCGTCTTTACCGTTACTGCTTCCGCAGACGATTCCTGGACAGAAACACTCTCTGTCTGCTCCGTCTGTGCCGGAACATTAACGGTCGGGATCAGATACTCTAAAATATCAGCCTCCGGCGTATAGCTGGATGCATAGTAATTATTTAACGTAACAGCCATTCCGGCTACCGCGGCCTGATTCTCAACCTCGCCCGCAGATGCGGAGCAAAAGCTTCCTGTTGTCAGCGCGGCTGCAAGAGCAGCTGCAAGTACACGATGATGCAATCTGTTCATAAATCCTCCTCGCTGCAAATGTTACGCAATTGTTACAGCTCGAAGTCATTATAACGAGATTGTTACAGTCTGTCAAGCATTCTGCCCCTGTTTTTTCATTTTTCCATCTATTTCCTTACGTTTTTCTTACGTGCAGCCCCAATCAGGCAATAACGTCCTTCATCGGAGCAATTGCAATCTTCTCCGCTTCCAGCGCAGTGCGGATCTTCTGAACAAACGCAAGCGCCTTCGGGCCGTCACCATGTACGCAGATTGAATCTGCCTGAACTTCAATTTCCTTTCCGGTGATCGCGGTCACGGTTCCATTCTTTACCATGGAGATAACTCTGGCAATCGCCTCGTCCTCATCGGTAATCATTGCGCCCTGCTTGGTTCTCGCAACCAGAGATCCGTCCTCTTCATATGCACGATCGGCAAATACCTCTCTCGCTACCTTCAGACCGGTATCCTGTGCCGCCAGAATCAGCTGGCTTCCTGCCAGGCCGAGCAGAATCAGATCCGGATTTACCTCATAAATGCCCTCACAGATCGCGTGCGCAAGCGCCGCGTCTTTTCCTGCCATGTTGTACATTGCGCCGTGCGGCTTCACATGCTGCATGGGAATCTTCTCCGCGCGGCAGAATGCGTCCAATGCGCCGACCTGGTACATTACCATTGCCTTTGCGTCGGCTGGAGATACATTCATATTGCGGCGTCCGAATCCGACCAGATCCGGATATCCCGGATGCGCACCGACTGCAGCGCCCTGCTGTGCCGCCATGTGAACCGTTTTCTTCATAACAGACGGATCGGACGCGTGAAATCCGCACGCAACATTTGCCGATGAAATAAATGCAAGAACCTCCTCATCCATGCCAAGATGATAGGTTCCAAAGCTCTCTCCAAGATCACAGTTCAAATCTACTTTTTTCATAATTCCTCGCTGCCGGGGAATGCTCTTCACTCCCCGGTTTCTCCTTTCTCCGGATTTCCGGATTTCATTTTTTCTCTCAAGCACGTCCGCCGGACTGCTGAATCTCATCGACTGATACTGCGGAAAAACGGACTTTTCCTCCCGGCATCAGCTGCGCAAGCTTCGGCAGATCCTCGCTGACAACTGTACCGATTTTCGCGTAGCCGCCGGTTGTCTGATGATCCGCCATCAGAATGATCGGCTTTCCGTCATTCGGCACCTGGATGGATCCGAATACAATTCCGTCGGAAATGATATCGGTCTTTCCCTTTGCCTGGATTGCAGGGCCATCCAGACGATAGCCCATCCGGTCACTCTTTTCATTGACCCGATAGCTTGCCTGTTCAAACGCCCGGATCGCCTCCGGCGCAAACATATCGTCCTGCGGCCCCGGAACAAACCGGAGTGTAACCGATTCCTCATACGGCTTCCACGCCGCGCCTGCGCGGGTATGGCCGATCACGATCGGCGACTCACTGCAGGTAAGGACATCGCCTGCCTTCAGCGGACGTCCCTCATAACCGCCCAGGTGACACTTCAGATTGGTCGAACGGCTTCCCATGACAATCGGAACATCAATTCCGCCTGATACCGCCAGGTAGCTTCTGCAGCCGCCCGACGCAAAGCCCATCTCCACGCTGTCGCCCGTCTTTACCTCCACGGCACGGCATAACGGCATCGGCTCGCCATTTAACATCGGCTTCATATCCGCTCCCGTAACGGCAATCAGGCCTTTTCCCTCAACCGTAAAACTGGCACCGCTGACGGTCATCTCCAGCACTGCCTCACCGCCCTCGTTCTCAACGAGACGGTTTGCCAGACGATACGCCGCCTGATCCATCGCACCGGACTGCGTCATTCCCGCATTCTGATTTCCGAAACGCCCTGCATCCTGAACTGTTGTCATTGCTCCCGGCGAAACAACTGTCAGACGCATCGCCGGCGTTTTTGCTTCGGAATCCGGCTTCTGTCCCGTGCATTCCGTTTTTCCATTCTCTGAATATGCATGAATCGCATTGCTTACGATCTCCGGCTTGCTGCCTTCCCGCTCAATAACAATTTCCGGCCTGTAAGTACGGTCCGTCACCGCTCTCTTTATGTCATACCACTCAAGCAGACCAACCGGCATAAAGCGGATGTAATCGCCCGCTTTGACCAGAATCGGCTGTTCCCGGGCCGGATCATACATATCAATCGGGGTCTGTCCGATCAGCCGCCATCCGCCGGGAGACGCTAATGGATAAATTCCGGTCTGAGAGCCGCCGATTCCTACCGCTCCCGGAGTGATCCGCACACGGGGCGCCGGAAGACGCGGGCAGGCAATCCGCTCGTCAAGTCCGCCAAGATAAACAAACCCCGGCAGAAATCCCAGCATATAGATCTTATAATCCGGCTTGCTGTGAATCGCAATAATCTCATCCATATCCAGATGCAGCAGCTTTTCCATATCGTGCAGATCCGCGCCAAATCTTGCCCCATAGCAGACCGGAACCTTCAGAATCCTCTTTTCCTTCTTTCCGGTCAGCTCCATTGACTCCAGAAGTCCGGCAATCCACTCACACATCGGGCGGTACTTCCGGTATTCCGGCCGATAATGAACCAGAAGAGAGCAAAATGTCGGCACAACCTCATCCACTGCCGGATCCTTCCTGCTATTAATCAGTGCTGCTGCTGCCTGCACCTGATCGTTGATCTGATCATCAATCACTGAACCAAATTCTACGACTAATGCCCGGTCCCCCGCCGGCAAAAAACGCATTGCTTTTTCCATGATTTTT
>CAJMMH010000226.1 GCA_905214365.1 uncultured bacterium | reverse complement strand
GTGATGATTCAAAACTTTCATTTCTTTACTCGTTACAGTACACGGGCAATGTAATTAAGTTAAGCTTTAGGTACAAGGCCCCAGCAACGGTCTAACCTATTTTTTAAACTCCTTCCGCATACTTTTCAGTTCCTTTTTCAGAAATTTAATTCCAATTACGCTTTTTCTCTCTATCGCGGAAAATATCAGTTGCTTGCCTGTGACGGTTCATCCTTTACTTTTACAAGAAACCAGAAAGATATTGACTCTTATTATGATCCGGGCAAAAGATGTAAATGTTCACCGACTTCTTGGCAGGGACTTTCCTTCGGAAGGTTCCTTTGATCTTCAGGTAGAGCGGATGCTTACACGTTCCCAGTCAAAAAAGAAGTGGTGTCACCCGGAGCTGGAAGACCGATACCGTTTTATCTGCAAAGATGTTGCATTTGACTTCCTGGATTCCACTTCAAAGAAAGAATACCCGGTCACTCTGCGTGAGCTCCGGTTTAAGGTCTCGGAAAACAGCTATGAAAATGTCATAACCAACCTTTCTTCCGATACCTTTTCAATCGAAGAAATAAAAATGCTTTACGAACTCCGCTGGGGAATCGAAACTTCTTTTCTCGAATTAAAACATGTCCTTGGTGCGAAAAACTTTCATGCAAAGGAACGTGAGTATACCGAAATGGAAATATGGGCACGCCTGATCCTGTATAATTTTTGCTCAATTATTACAGCTCATGTAGTTATTGAACAAAAGGACAAGGAGCGAAAACATGCTTATCAGGTGAATTATACGCTCGCCTACCAGACATGCCATTATTTTCTTGGTTTGCATGATGGGCAAGAAGCACCAAATATAGAAGGCCTGATCAGGCAGAATATACTACCTGTCAGGCCTAATCGGAACTATGCGCGCCAGCATAGATACCGTGTCCCAGTCAGCTTCACTTACTATTGAATTGCCGATTTATCACAGCTTTACCGTGCTGACTCTCGGACGGAAGCCTTCACGCTCCAACGCCGCGATGATCTGATCCTTGTGATCATGGCCGAAGGCTTCAATGGTAATCTTCAGCTCTACTGCCGCGTTGCGGTTGGTGGTTACAAACTGGTTATGCTCCAGCTTGATAACATTTCCCTTCTCGTTTGCGATAACGGTCGCTACACGCGCCAGCTCGCCCGGCTTATCCGGCAGCAGGCAGGAAACGGTAAAGATACGGTCTCTCTGGATCAGGCCAAGCTGAACCACATAGGACATGGTGATGACGTCCATGTTTCCGCCGCTCAGAATGGAAACGATCTTCTTTCCCTTTACATCGAGATGACGCAGCGCCGCTACGGTCAGAAGGCCGGAGTTCTCAACAACCATCTTGTGATTTTCAATCATATCAAGGAACGCGCCGATCAGTTCCTCATCCGGCACGGTAATGATCTCATCCACATTCTGCTGGATATACGGAAGCAGCTTGTCTCCAGGCGTCTTGACTGCCGTACCATCAGCAATGGTATTGACGTTCGGAAGGGTAACAACCTTTCCTGCCTTCAGAGACTCCTGCATGCAATTTGCGCCCTCCGGTTCAACACCGATCACCTTAATCTTCGGATTGAGCAGCTTTGCCAGTGTGGAAACGCCGGTGCAGAGTCCGCCTCCGCCAATCGGGCAAAGAATATAGTCAACGGTCGGCAGCTCCTTGACGATCTCCATCGCGATGCTTCCCTGGCCGCAGGCAACGTCCAGATCATTGAACGCATGGATAAAGGTATATCCCTTTTCCTCTGCCAGCTTTACCGCGTAATCGCATGCCTCATCGTACACATCTCCATACAGGACAACCTCCGCGCCGTATCCCTTGGTGCGATTGATCTTGATCAACGGGGTCGTTGTCGGCATAACGATAACTGCCTTTGTGTGGTACAGCTTTGCCGCATAAGCAACGCCCTGCGCATGATTTCCCGCGGACGCGGTAATGATGCCCTTCTGGCGCTCTTCCTCGCTCAGCGTGGAAATCTTGTAGTATGCGCCTCTTACTTTATATGCTCCGGTATACTGCATGTTTTCCGGCTTGAAATAAACCTTGTTTCCGGTCAGATTAGAAAAATACTCGCTGTATTTCAGCTTGGTTTCCAGTGTTACCCGGCTTACAATTTCACTTGCCTCTTCAAACTTCTCTAATGTCAACATGTTTCCTCTTCCTTTCTGTCAAATAATGCGCTTACGAAGCTGTCGGAATTGAACTTCTGAAGATCCTCAATCTGCTCTCCGACTCCGATATACTTTACCGGAATCCCAAGCTCCGACTGGATTGCGACCGCAATACCGCCCTTTGCCGTTCCATCCATCTTAGTCAGAATGATGCCATCCACATCCGCAGCCTCGCGGAACAACTTCGCCTGAACCAACGCGTTTTGTCCGGTTGTGCTGTCAAGTACGATCAGCGTTTCCCGGTACGCTTCCGGATACTCTTTGTCAATGATCCGGTTTATCTTTTTCAGCTCTTCCATCAGGTTCTTTTTGTTGTGAAGGCGGCCGGCCGTATCGCAGATCAGAATGTCAGTATTTCTCGCCTTCGCCGCCTGAATCGCGTCATAGATGACTGCCGCCGGGTCGGAACCCTCCTGATGGGCGATCATCGGCACACCGGCGCGGTTGCTCCACGCCTCTAACTGCTCGATTGCTGCCGCGCGGAAGGTATCCGCCGCTGCAAGAAGGACTGATTTTCCTTCGCCCTTCAGCTGGGATGCCAGCTTCCCGATCGAGGTTGTCTTTCCAACGCCGTTTACGCCGATTACCAGAATTACCGACTTGCGGTCTTCAAACTCATACGCGTTCTCGCCGAGATCCATCTGGCGCTTGATGCTGTCAATCAGAAGCTGCTTACACTCCTGCGGCTCCCGGATATGCAGCTCCTTTACCTTTTCCTTCAGATCATCAATGATTTTCTCCGTAGTCTCCACGCCGAGGTCGCCCATAATCAGAAGCTCCTCAATTTCCTCATAAAAGTCATCGTCAATCGCGGAAAAGCCGTGAAAAATCATATCCATGCCGGATACGATGTTATCCCTTGTTTTTGTCAGTCCTTCTTTCAGGCGCTGAAAAAAGCCTTTTTTCTTTCCTTCCATGTCAAACTCCTTTTTCTCCGGTCATACATCCGCGCGTTTCCCGCCCCGATGCCACAGGTTCTCTGCCTCCGGACGCTTTTAACTGTCTGTTTTGCCACGCATTACCGGTCAAGCTGCTGCTCAATCAGGTTGACGCTGACAAGCGCGGAAACGCCCTTTTCCTGCATCGTAATTCCGTACAGGCGGTCCGCTGCCGCCATTGTGCCGCGCCGGTGCGTAATCACAATAAACTGCGTGTTCTCCGTCAGCTTATGAAGGTATCCGGAGAAACGGCCGACGTTGGAATCATCCAGCGCCGCCTCAATCTCATCGAGAAGGCAGAACGGCGACGGCTTCAGGTTCTGAATTGCAAACAGAAGCGCAATCGCGGTCAGCGCCTTTTCTCCGCCGGACAGCTGCATCATATTCTGAAGCTTTTTGCCCGGCGGCTGGGAAATAATCGTGATACCGGCTTCGATGATATCTTCGCCCTCAACCAGTTCGACCGTTCCCTTTCCGCCTCCGAACAGTTCCTTGAATACTTTATCAAATTCTTTTTTTATTTCTTCAAATTTTTCTTCAAACTGAGCGCGCATCCCGGCATCCAGTTCATCAATTACGCCAAGAAGCGACTGACGGGACTCCACCAAATCCTCATACTGTGTTTTCATAAAGGTCCAGCGCTCCATCAGCTCTTTATACTCTTCGATTGCGTTGACATTGACCGTACCGAGCGCTTTGATGCTGTTTTTCAGTTCGGCAATCCGAAGCTTCAGTTCAGAAAGAGACGGGCCAGACGGGTTTGCCATTGCCTTTGCCTCGCTCGGACGCAGCTCATATTCACTCCAGAGGTACTCTGTCTGGCTGTCCAGATTTTCTTCCAGCCGCTCCTTCTGGTGATTCAGACGAAACAGCTCCTTATCTAGTGTTCCCAGACGACCAGACAATTCCTCCTGCCGCTCAAAGAAACTCTTCAAGCCCAGCGCTGCCGCTTCCCGTTTCCCAGTCAGGCTCTCTAAAGAGGCGCGAAGCTCTGTTTCCCTCTGCTTTGCTTCTGTGCTCTGCGTTTTCAGCCGCTCAATTTCCGCTTCCTTCTGCGCCACATTCCCCTGTACCGCCGTCAGTTCCTGCTCCAACGTCTGCAGCTCTTCGCAGCTCTTTTCCTGTTCGCTCAACAGCCTTGCCAGATTTTCCGCGAGAAAGCTGTCAGACTGCGACAGCTTTGCCAGCTGAAGCTCTTCCTCTCTGGACTGCGCGGTCAGCGCTTCCTTTTTTGCTTCCGCCTCCTGGACTTCCCTTTGGTACAATGCAGCGGTCTCCTGCGTCTTTGTCCCGTTTTCCTCCAGTTCGTTCACGCGGTTCGCAACCGCCTGCTTTTTATCAGACGCTTCCCGAATCGACTGCTCTAACAGACGCTGTTCAAGTACCGTCTGCTCTCTGCTGTCGGCAATCTCTTCCATCCGGCGCTCCGCCGCCTTCAGTCCCATGCGTGCTTCTGTTTCCGCTAACGCGCGCTCCTGCTCAATTTTTCTCGCATCCGCAAGCTCGGCTTCCGCTTCCTTCCGGTTCTCCGCCGTTGTCCGGATCAGTGTTTCCAGCTGCGCAAGTTTTTGCTTCTCTGACGCGATTGTCTTTTCCAGCTCTTCGAGTTCTCTGCTTCGTCCAAGCAGATTGCTGCTGTTGCGGAACGCACCTCCGGTCATGGAACCGCCGATATTGAGCATCTGTTCTCACTTGGGGCAGGATTCGGTGTAATTACCATGTGTCTTATGCAGGCAG
>CAJMMH010000225.1 GCA_905214365.1 uncultured bacterium | reverse complement strand
CTACTTGCTCATAACAAAATAACTGCTTTGCAGTTTATCAGGAGGGGCTTGTACCCATCCTGATACAAGCAAGTCCCCACCCCTGCTTATTGCTCTTCGCAATTAAAGCAGGGGACTTCCTTGATTTGTCAAAGCAACAGAACTGTCAGAAACAGTCCTGCCATCACGCTCAGGCACCGGATCAGTCTGCAGTCCGCCGCCAGATGCTCCCTTCTCTCCCCGCACATCCGCCACAGAATTTCCTGATCCATCCGACTCTGGCTGCCGATCAGATCCTTCTGCGGAAGCAAAAACGCTTTTCCTGCCTGCTTCATGGCACAAAGCTCTGCCTGTGAAAGCGGATACTCCGCGTACAGCCTGTCTATCAGCGATTCCCACAATGAACGGAACCCGCAGTCATTTTCATTCAGCCTCGCTGACAATTCCTGTCCAAGCTCGCAGGCTTTCCCGTCTGTGCATGCCGCGGCCTGAGCAAAGACGGATGCAAGCGCCGCTCTTCGTCCGGTAATTTCCTGCTCCGAAAACCGTAGCAGCCGGACAAACTGTTCCAGCTCCCGCGCGCACTGATTCCGTTTCCCAGCTTCTTCAAAGCCGGCAGCTACCACACCCGCCGCAACAAGAAGCACACCTGCAGCTCTCAAAAGCATTCTCTGCCCTCCCTGTCAAAGACGCGGGCGCGTCTGTGTCCGTCCGGATCTGCAAAAAGCGTAACAAACCGTTGAAAAATCCCGTGCAGAAAATTGCTCCCAAAAGCTGTTTCTCCACCGCTCTTCCAATCTGTCGAAACAAGCTCATCCAACTCCCCATGCATGGACGCTAACAGCCGCACGCCAAGATGAGTCGCTTTCTGCATCAGCTGTAATTCCCGTTCGCCACCGATTTCGTCCATTGCGAGAACCTGCGGATTCATGGACCGCAGAAGCATCCACAGATTCTGCTCCTTGCTCCCGCCGTCCAGCACATCGGTATTCTTTCCCAGATCAAACTGCGGCACCCCATGCCGGCAGGCGGCAAGTTCCCCGCGTTCATCCGAAACGGAAACGTTCATTCCTATATATCCTAAAGCTCCATCCGACAGGAGACGGATCAGGTCACGCAGAATCGTCGTTTTTCCCATTCCTGGCGGCGACACAATTAACGTACTGCAAAAGCGGCCGTTTTGAAACAGCAATGGAAAAACTGGTGCTGCACAGCCTGTCACCGGATGAGCGATTCTGAGGCTGACACTTCCAACGGAAAGAAACCCCTTTACCCGATTTTCTTCAGTATACAAAGTCCCGCAGACACCGATCCGATGTCCGCCGCTCACCGTCAGATATCCGCCCGCCATTTGATCCTCAAACGCATACAGAGAGGACTGACTGCAGGCAGAAAGAAGCTGCTCCATATCCTGCGCAGAAACACGGTACGCCGTTTTCTCCTCTGCGGAAAGCCCGCCTGACTCCTGCAGCCAAAAGCGCTTTCCGATCTGGCAGAACGCGACTCCCCGGCCAGTCCTAAGCCGGATCTCTTCAAATACTTCCGGAAATGGACCATCTTTTGGCAAACGGCTTCTGATCTCTGGCGGCAGCAGCCTGTACACCCCGTCCGGTACTGTCATCACGCCCCCTCCTTTCCATTTCAAGCGTATATTCTATTCCTTTTGCGGTTCTTTATCACAATATATGTACTGGGGCAAAAAATATGCCAGAGCGTGTTTGAAAAAGGCTTCCTGCAGGGTATGCGTCACAATTTACCGCGTTTTCCTGTCAGCTGTACGGAAGCAATAAAACCGCTGCTGCAATCCCAAGGCATAAAAATGGTCCAAATCGGAGCCGGCTGTTTCCTTTCGCTCTTCCGGACAGCAGCAGTCGGACAGCATATCCCCCTGCCATGATTACCGCAATTCCAAATGCCTCTGTTGTCCGCACCGGTCCAAGAAACAAACCAGCCGCTGCCATCAGTTTGATATCGCCTCCGCCGAATGCGCCGGGATATGCCAATGTTATTACTGTCATTGGCAGACTGACGCAGAGTCCGCCGGCAAGCCTTGCCCCTGCTGGCGGTTTTATTCCGCAGAAAAAAGAACAGACTGCCAGAACAGCAATCGCCGCTGTCAGGCAGTCCGGAATTTTTCCCGTTCTTTTGTCGAATATACCAGCCGCTGCAAGCAGACCGGAAAAGCAGATCCAGCTCAGGATTTCTGTTACTGGCAATGAATATCCTTTCCCCGGCTGTCAACCGGTTATTTGTGGTATGGTTCATGATTGTTGATCCGGAAGCTCCGGTAAATCTGTTCCAGCAAAACAACCCGCATCATCTGATGCGGAAATGTCATCGCGGAAAAGCTCAAATGATAGTCCGCCCGCTTCCTGACGCCGCTCCAGAGTCCAAGCGAACCGCCGATCACAAAAATAAGATGTGAGGAACCATGTGCAGCCAGATACTCAATCTTCGCCGCCAGCTCTGTGGAAGAGAGCTGTTTTCCGTCAATTTCCAGCGTGATGACATACGCATCCTGCGGACACTTCGCGAGCAGACGCTCTCCCTCCTTTTTCATAATCAGTTCCTCTTCCGCAGCGGATGCCTGATCCGGCGTTTTCTCGTCCGGCACTTCAATGATTTCAAGTTTCGCGTACGCGCCAAGCCGTCTGCTGTACTCTGCAATTGCCTGCTGCCAGTACTTCTCCTTGATTTTTCCAACCGTTAAAAGCGTAATTTTAATCATTTCTGTCCCCTTTGGTTCCTGTCAGAATAATGTCCAGGCGGCAATCATATGAATCAACCGGAATTTCATCAGCAATCTGCTCCGGAAACGCAAGACCTGCGCAAACGCAGCCATACCGAATCATGCTCAGAAAACGGTCATAGTATCCGCCTCCGTAGCCCATCCGGTATCCGCGGCGGTCAAACGCCGTTCCCGGTACAAGAATCAGATCCCGCCCAGATGGAACCAGCATCGGGCACTCCGGCTTCGGCTCCCGGATTCCGCGGTATCCCACGCAAAGATCCTCCATCGAATCAATTCGGCAGAATACCATCCTGTCTCCTTCAACCCGCGGAACCGCCGCAATTTTATGATCCTGCCAGATCTGCCGGATGATCTCGTCTGTCCTGACTTCTGATCTGCAGGAAAGATAGGCAAAAATCCGCTCTGCATTCCGATATGCGGAATGTGCCCTCAGCGCGTTCGCAATGGCCGCCGATTTTTCCGCCCGGTTTTCAACTGCCGCTCTCCGCTTCAGTGCAGCTTTACGAAACGCGGCTTTTTCCGCAGCCCGGCCATCCTCTGTCAATGAATACCTCCCGGATATTTCTCATCATGGCGCTCTTTTACGTCAACCATGGTTCCGTCCGGCTGTTGAATCTTTACGCTTTCGAGTTCCCCGCGCAGGCTCGCGCGGATTGCTGCAATATAATCCTTCCGCAGGATTTCCTGCTCCGACTTTTCTTCCGGAGTCAGCGTTCCCTTTTTCTGCTTATGGTATAACTCATTGATTCTTGCAATATCTTTATCTGTAATCTGACGCATTTTCATATCCTCCATTTTATTTAATCATTCCTGTGATTTTCCCATGGGCAGTATTTTTTCGCGATCTGCTCCGCGATCCGGATTCCGTCCATGGCCGCGGATGTGATTCCTCCGGCGTAACCGGCACCTTCTCCGCACGGGTACAGACCGCCGATGCTGCTTTCCCCGTCCGTATTCCGGACAATTCGAAGCGGCGACGATGTCCGGCTCTCGATTCCGGAAAGTACAGCGTCCTCCCGGTCAAAGCCGTGTATTTTCTTTCCGAATACCGGCATCGCTTCCTCTAACGCCGCGGTGACGGTCTCCGGCAGTACTTCCTTCAGATTTCCAAATGCATACGCTCCCTTTGTGCATGGCGTCACATCGCCCAATGCAGAAGACACCCGGTTTTCCTTAAAGTCTCCGTACAGCTGCACCGGAATCTTTCCGCCGCACTGCGCGTACGCCGCTTCCTCTAACCTGCGCTGAAACGCAACGCCTGCCAACGCGCCGCTTCCGCCGAAATCCTCCGGCGTTACCGTTACAATCAGCGCGGAATTGGCATTTCTCTCATCTCTGGCATGATTGCTCATGCCGTTGACCGCCAGCCTTCCCGGCTCACTCGATGCATTCACAACAAAGCCGCCCGGACACATGCAGAAGCTGTATACGCCGCGGCCTGCCGATGTCTGCGCGGTCACCTTATAATCTGCTGCGCCAAGCCCCTTCACAGACGCGCTTCCATACTGGGAACGATTGATCATCTCCTGCGGATGCTCAATCCTGACGCCGATGGCAAAGGATTTCGGTTCCATCGTAAGCTTTCCGTCCAGCATGGCAAAGGTATCCCTCGCGCTGTGTCCGACAGCCAGCACCAGCGCGTCGCAGGCAAGCGTTTCTTCCCCATTGATCGTCACATGGCTGATTCTTCCATCCTTTATGCCGATATCTGTCACACAAGAATGAAAACGCACCTCTCCGCCCATTTCACGGATTTTCTCCCGCATGGACGCGACAACGCCGCAGAGAATATCCGTACCGATATGCGGCTTCTGAAGCCACAGGATCTCTTCGGGCGCTCCGTGATGCACAAACAGCTCCAGTACCTTTCTCCCTCTCAGGAACTTGTCCTTTACCAACGTATTGAGCTTTCCGTCAGAAAACGTACCGGCTCCGCCCTCTCCGAACTGAACATTGGTTCCCGGATCCAGATCGCCGCCATTCCAGAAACGGGCGACAGCCTCCATCCGCTCCTGCACACAGCCTCCGCGCTCCAGGATAATCGGCTCGTATCCGTGCTCAGCGAGCAGGTAGCCGCAGAAAAGTCCCGCCGGTCCCATACCAGCAATTACCGGACGGTGCGGCAAACGCTTCATGCCATCC
>CAJMMH010000224.1 GCA_905214365.1 uncultured bacterium | reverse complement strand
TACCACGACACCTACGGGAACCTGATGGTGCCCGGAAAATATGTAGACCCGGACGCACTCCTCCTGATACAAGCAAGTCCCCACCCACTGCTTATTGCTTTTTGCAATTGAAGCAGGGGACTTCCTTGATTCGGTTAAAAGATCCGTTTGTATATATTTTCCGCTTTTTGCGCATATTTTAAAGTGTGACGCAGAAAAAATTGCGCTGCCATTTGCGCAGAGTGCAGACGGCGGCATTTTGCGTATCGCAGAAAAAGCAATGTGCTCTCGGAATCACGTTGTACCTGAATTTGCGGGAGTACATAGTAACGGAAAGGAGCGGCTATGGACTGGATCTGGATCGGAGCGGCGTGCCTGCTTGCAGCGGCGCTTGTCTGCTTTGCGCTGACCAAGGCGGCAAGCCACGCGGAGGAGCTTGGAAATCTGAGAGATCAGGGAAAATAATAGTCTAAACCGGCTGTCCCGGCATTATAATAAAACAGGAACAGCCGGTACCCGGCTGCAGAGAAAAACAGAGAGGGCAGCTCATGCTGAAAGTAAGGAACCGGATGCTGTCGTGGATTCTGACAGCCGTATTTCTGACCGGGATATTTGTACCGGCGCGGGCAGATGAGGAAACGGTATCGCTGACAAGTCCGAGCGCAATTTTGATGGAAGCGTCAACCGGAACTGTGATTTACGAAAAAGCGGCGGACGAGGAACGGAGCCCGGCAAGCATCACGAAAATTATGACGGTCATTCTGATTTTTGACGCGCTTGCAGACGGCAGAATTTCGCTGGAACAGGAGGTGACGACAAGCGCCTATGCCAAATCCATGGGCGGCTCTCAGGTCTTTCTGGAGGAAGGGGAGACACAGACGGTACATACCCTGTTAAAATGTATTCTGATTGCCAGCGGCAACGACGCGAGCGTGGCGATGGCGGAACAGATCAGCGGCAGTGAGGAAGCGTTTGTGGCGGCGATGAATGAACGGGCCAAGGGGCTTGGCATGACGCATACCCATTTCGAGGACTGCTGCGGGCTGACCGATTCCGATGACCACTATACGAGCGCGAGAGATGTAGCGATTATGAGCCGGGAGCTGATTACCCGCTATCCGCAGGTGCAGGAGTATTCGACTGTCTGGATGGATACCATCACCCATGTAACCGCGCGGGGAAGCAGTGAATTTGGCCTGACCAATACCAACCGCCTTCTGAAGCAGTATCCGTGGGCGACCGGCCTGAAAACCGGATCCACAGCAAAGGCAAAGTACTGCCTGTCGGCAACCGCAGACAAGGACGGCGTTGAGCTGATTGCTGTCATTCTCGGCTGCCCGGACTACCGGCAGCGGTTCCCGGAGGCAGCCGCGCTGTTAAACTACGGCTACGCGTCCTGCCGCCTGTACCGGGACGAAGATCCGCCGGCGCTTTCAGAACTGGAAACGCCGGGCGGGGATCGGGAAGCGGTTCCGCTTGCGTACCGGTCGTCATTTTCCTGGCTGTCGGTAAACCGGGAGGATCTGTCGCAGATTGAAAAGGAAATTGAGATGAAGCCGCTGTCTCTGCCGCTTGAAATGGGGCAGACCGTTGGCCGTCTGGTCTACCGCCTGGGAGGAACGGAAATCGGAAGTGTTGATATTCTTGCCGCAGGCGCGGCGCGCCGGGCAAATTATTTTGATTATTGGGCAAGACTGTGGTATAATTGGCTCATCACGGACAGTGCGCGCACGGATTCCTGACTGGCAATCCTGCGGGCAGAACAAAGGAGGACTCGTGAAAACAGGACGCGCAATTGGCGCTCTGGCTGCGGCAGCGGTATTTTTTACCGCAGAGTCAGAGTATGAGAAGAAGCATTTTACAGTAAAAAAATACCGGATTACAACCGATCGGCTGGACGCGGCATGGAATCACACCCGTGCCGTGTTTTTGTCCGATCTTCACGGCAACAGCTTCGGCGCGGACAACAGCCGCTTAAAGCAGGCGATCCGCAGGGCGAATCCCCAGATGATCCTGATCGGAGGGGACATGCTGACGGTAAAGCCGTGGGAGCCATGGGAGCCGGGGGCACTGGAGCGGCTGCTGCGATGGATGACGGAGCGGTATCCGGTTTACTACGCGGACGGAAACCATGAGGCGAGGATGACATGGGAACCGGAGCAGTATCCGGGCTGGAGCAAGGACTTTGACGCGATGTTAAAGCGGTGCGGTGTGATCCGCCTGCAGGACCGGGGCATGACAATCCGCAGGGGAAGCTCCGCACTTCATATCTTTGGACTGGAGCTGGAAAAAGAGTATTACCGGAAGGGCAGAAAGGCGCAGATGCCCGCCGGCTGCATGACGTCTCATCTTGGAAACGCGCCAAAGGAGGGCTTCCGGCTTCTGTTGGCGCACTCGCCGCTGTATCTGCCGGAGTATGCCGCCTGGGGCGCGGATCTTGTGCTTTCCGGCCATTTCCACGGAGGGACGGTGCGTCTTCCGGGCGGCCAGGGCGTAATGAGTCCGCAGATGCAGTTTCTCTCCCGCTATAACCGGGACACTGCCTGGTATAACGGCGTGCCGGTGATTATCAGCTCCGGACTGGGGACGCATTCGGTTAATGTCCGGATCAACAATCCACCCCAGCTCATTGTGCTGGAGTGGCGGACACCATCGAAAAAAGTAAGTGACAAGCCAGGTGTTTCATGCTATACTGAAACCCAATGACGAGAAAGGGCTGATACGTATGCTGTCGGTGAAACTGCAGACCTTTGAAGGTCCTCTGGATCTGCTTCTGCATCTGATTGAGAAAAATAAAGTGAATATTTACGATATTCCGATTGTGGAGATCACCGCGCAGTACATGGAGTATATCAGCGCTATGGATAAAAAGGATCTGGATCTGGTCAGCGACTTTCTGGTAATGGCGGCGACCCTTCTGGATATCAAGAGCCGGATGCTTCTTCCTGCCGAGGTGAACGAGGAGGGAGAAGAGGTCGATCCGCGTGAAGAGCTGGTAGAGCGGCTGACCGAGTATAAGCTGTACCGCAGCCTTGCGCAGGATCTTGCGGAGTGCCAGGACGACGCGGAGCGTCTGTTTTTCCGTGATCCGTCGATCCCGAAGGAGGTATCCTCCTACGAGGAGCCGGTTGACGTGGAAAAGCTGTTAAGCGGTCTGACCCTGCAGAAGCTTCAGGATATTTACCGCATGGTGATGAAGCGGCAGGTAGACAAGCTCGATCCGATCCGCAGCAAATTCGGGACGATTACCAAGGATCCGGTGCGCCTGTCGGAAAAGCTGGCGTTTGTGTTTGATTACGCGGAGACGCACGGGCAGTTTACGTTTGCTGATCTGCTGCGCACAAGAAAGAGCCGCGCGGATGTGATTGTTACCTTCCTTGCCTGTCTGGAACTGATCAAGATCGGTCGTCTGTCCGTGGAGCAGGAGGGAACGTTCGCTGAGATTGATCTGACCTGGAACGCGGACTGCGCGACGCAGATCACGAAGGAAGATATGGAGCAGTATGATTGAGACAAATTATCTGGCTGCGCTGGAGGCAGTCCTGTTTACAATGGGAAAAAGTGTGGAGATCAGTCGTCTGGCACAGGCGCTGGAGCTTAGCGAGTCCGTGACAAAGGATCTGTTAAAGGAGCTGGAGCTGACCTACCGCGCGGCGAACCGCGGGATCCAGCTGCTGTTTTTGGAGGACCGGGTACAGCTGTGCACCAAGGCGGAGTACTATGAGTATCTGATCCGTATTGCTTCCCAGCCAAAGAAGCATGTCCTTTCCGAATCGGTATTGGAGACGCTTTCCATCGTTGCTTACAAGCAGCCGGTCACAAGAGCGGAGATCGAGCGCATCCGCGGCGTCAAGTCCGACCACGCGATCAACCGCCTGCTTGAGTATGAACTGATTGAGGAGGCGGGCCGCCTCGACGCGCCTGGTCGTCCGATTTTGTTTGCAACCACTGAGGAGTTTCTGCGCTGCTTCGGCGTATCCTCATTAAGCGAGCTGCCGGCGGCGGGTCCGGCACGGATCGAGGCAATGAAGGAAGAAGCCGAAGAAGAGGTGCCGGTCGGAGTCTAATTAAGGAGAGATGTATAAGTCTGTTTCATGCGGACAGGTACGGGAGCGTCCCATTCTGCATATACTGTAAGAAAGTGCGTGAAGGGACAGCGATGGTTTGGAACTGTTTAAAAAGCCGCTCTCTGCAGCACAGGAGAGAGAGTATCTGGAGGCGATGAAAGGCGGGTGCGAGGAAGCAAAGCGGCTGCTGATCGAGCACAACATGCGCTTAGTGGCGCATATGATCAAAAAATACGCGTTCACGGATAAAGAAACGGACGATCTGCTGTCTATCGGCACCATCGGGCTGATCAAGGCAGTCAATACCTTTGACAACACGCGGGGCAACCGGCTTTCAAGCTATGCGGCAAAGTGCATCGACAATGAAATTCTGATGCTGCTGCGCTCAGAAAAGAAGCTTGGCAGGGAGGTCAGCCTGTATGAGCCGATCGGCGTAGACCGGGAAGGCAACGAGATCAGCCTGTACGATATCTTAGAGACCGGAGGCTGCAGCGTCCCGGAGACCGTCTGCAAACGGGAGCAGATCCGCAGGCTGTACCGCGGGTATGAAGTGTGTCTGAAGGAAAAAGAACAGAAGATTCTGCGGCTGCGCTACGGCCTGTTCGGCGGGCGGGAGCACACGCAGAAGGAGATTGGGGCAATTCTCGGAATTTCGCGTTCCTATGTGAGCCGGATTGAAAAGAGTGCGCTGGAGAAGCTGAGGAGTTATCTGACAGAACCGCCGGTGGGAGGCAGGAAAGAGAGTCTGCAGAAGGGCAGCCGCGGATCGGATTAAGAATGTACTCTCGGAATCTCTTATGCACCCGGCTTTGCGGCTGATTTTCCGTCGG
>CAJMMH010000223.1 GCA_905214365.1 uncultured bacterium | reverse complement strand
CTGACTCTTAATCAGGGTGTCCAGGGTTCGAGCCCCTGGAGGCGCACGCAAGAGCCATTTCCGGAAACGGGAATGGCTCTTTTCGTATAGTGCGTCCGGCGGTGAGGGATCATGCTGGGCCGGCATTTTACTCCGGCTGCCTGCCGCAAGGTTGCAAGAATTCCCCTGATATGCTATACTTTCTCTATAGTGCAGGCGGGCAGATGGCGCGCCGGAAGGAGTGAAGCGATTATGAAGGTAGTATTACTGGCAGGCGGCCTGGGCACCCGGTTTTCCGAAGAGTCGGAGTTTAAGCCGAAGCCGATGATCGAAGTAGGCGGCATGCCGATTTTATGGCATATTATGAAGGAATATTCCCATTATGGATACAATGAGTTTATCATCTGCGCAGGCTACAAGCAGCATATGATAAAAAAGTGGTTTGCGGACTATTTCCTGTATACATCCGATGTTACATTTGACTTTACACAGGGCAACAAAATGATTGTTCATAATCAGCATACGGAGCCTTGGAAGGTAACGGTTGTGGATACCGGCTACAACACACTGACCGGCGGAAGGATCAAGCGAATTCAGCCTTATGTTGGAAATGAGACGTTTATGATGACATACGGAGACGGTGTCTGCGACGTTGATATCAGCCGTCTGGTGGAGTTTCATCATTCCCATGGCCGTCTGGCAACGCTGACCGCGGTGCAGCAGAAGCAGCAGAAGGGTGTGCTGAGCATTGGCGGCGATAATGCGGTATATTCGTTCCGGGAAAAGCGAACCGGGGATGGCGCGCAGATCAATGCCGGGTACATGGTGCTGGAGCCGAAGGTATTTGATTACATTGACGGCGACCAGACGGTCTTTGAGCAGGAGCCGTTAGAGCGTCTGGCGGCGGAGCGCGAGCTGATGTCTTACAGTCATACCGGTTTCTGGCAGTGCATGGACAATAAGAGAGAAAAGGATATTCTGGAGCAGCTCTGGGCAAGCGGGCAGGCTCCTTGGAAGGTCTGGAAGGATTGAGGAACCAAAAATTGCTGTTTGCGCAGAGCACAGACAGCAGTCAGAGATCGGCGGAAAATCAGAATCCGGCCGGGAGGAGAAATTGGTTATGGATATGTTTGATCAGAAATTTTATCAGGGAAAGCGGGTGCTTGTAACCGGACATACCGGATTTAAGGGAGCATGGCTGTGCTGTATGCTTGCGAAGATGGGGGCGCAGGTAACCGGATATTCGTTGGAGCCGCCGACAGAGCCATCGCTGTTTGCGCTCGCAGGCGTGGAGAAGAGTGTCTGTTCCGTGATCGGGGACGTGAGGGATTTCGCGCATCTGAGAGCGGTGATCAGGGAGACAAAGCCGCAGGTGATCTTTCATTTGGCTGCGCAGCCGATTGTGCGCGAAAGCTACCGGGATCCGCGCGGAACCTATGAGACCAATGTGATGGGAACGGTTAACCTGATGGAGTGTGTGCGGGAAAATCTGGCAGAGGAAAAAAGTATTCTGTCCGTATTAAATGTGACGACAGACAAAGTATATAAAAATAATGAGTGGGTGTGGGGCTACCGGGAAAATGAGCCGCTTGACGGCTATGATCCGTATTCTAATTCCAAGTCCTGCTCTGAGCTGGTGACGCACAGCTATTGCAGCTCCTTCTTTACAACGCCGGATGGAAGTTGTCTGCTTCCGGTGTCAACGGCACGGGCCGGCAATGTCATCGGCGGCGGAGATTTCGCAAAGGATCGCATTATTCCGGATTGCGTGCGTGCTGCGGTGAGCGGAAATCCGATTGTGATCCGCAATCCCAACTCGATCCGGCCGTATCAGCATGTGCTTGAGCCGTTGTACGCGTATCTGATGATTGCGGCGCGCCAGGCAGAGAATCCGGCGCTTGCAGGGAACTACAATGTTGGTCCGGATGAGTGTGACTGCCTGACAACCGGTGAGCTGGCACAGCTGTTTGTTCAAAGTTGGGGAGAGGGCGTACAAGCAGAGATCGGCAGCAGCAGCGGTCCGCATGAGGCGAATTATCTGAAGCTTGACTGCTCGCTGCTGAAGCAGACCTTCGGCTGGAAGCCGCGCTGGAGTGCCCGCACGGCGGTTGAAAAGACCGTAGCGTGGAGCCGCTGCTGGAAGGACGGAGCGGATGTCAGGGCGTGTGTGAACCGCCAGATTGATGAGTTTTTGAAACAAAATGGCTGAAAACGCAAGAAATGAAAAGAACAAAAAAGAATGGCATGGAATCCTGGAAAGAATGAAGTCCGGCGGTTTCGGCTGCAGAAAAAAGAAAGGATCTGCGGATCATATGGCAAAGTGGGAAAATGAAGCCGCGGCAAGAGACGAGATCAAAGCGCTTGTCACGGAGTATTATCATCAGTTTAAGGAAAAGAAAACAGAGTTTCATCCGGGAGACCGCATCAGCTACGCGTCCCGTGTATTTGACGAGAAGGAGATGTGCAGCCTGACGGACGCGATGCTGGATTTTTGGCTGACAACCGGACGGTTTGCGGATCAGTTTGAAAAGGAATTTGCGTCCTGGATCGGCGTAAAGTACGCGCATCTGGTAAACAGCGGTTCTTCTGCCAACCTGATCGCGTTTATGGTACTGACAGCGCCGGAGCTTGGCGAAAGGCAGATTAAAAAGGGAGACGAAGTCATTACAGTTGCCTGCGGATTTCCGACAACGGTAACGCCGATCCTGCAGTACGGGGCAGTGCCGGTATTTGTTGATGTGACCGTTCCTCAGTACAACATTGACGTAACGAAGCTGGAGGGAGCGCTCAGTGAAAAGACAAAGGCAGTTATGATCGCGCATACGCTCGGAAACCCATTTGATCTGAGCGAGGTAAAGGCATTCTGCGACCGGCATGGACTCTGGCTGGTCGAAGATAACTGCGACGCGCTCGGAACAAAGTACACGATTGATGGTGTGACAAAATACTCCGGAACCTGGGGCGACATCGGAACCAGCAGCTTTTATCCGCCGCATCATATGACGATGGGAGAGGGCGGCTGCGTCTATACAAACAATCCGCTTTTGCACCGGCTGATCCTTTCTTACCGCGACTGGGGACGCGACTGTATCTGCCCGTCCGGAAAGGATAATTTCTGCGGACACCGGTTTGACGGTCAGTTCGGCGAGCTTCCGAAGGGATATGACCATAAGTATGTCTACAGCCATTTCGGCTACAATCTGAAGGTGACGGATATGCAGGCGGCGGTCGGCTGTGAGCAGCTGAAAAAGTTCCCGTCCTTTATTGAACGGCGCCGCCATAACTGGAGCAGGCTTCACGCTGCCTTAGAGCAGGCGTCCGACTGCCTGATTCTTCCGGAGCCGGCCAAGAACAGCGAGCCGTCCTGGTTTGGTTTCCTGATTTCCGTACGTCCGGAAACCGGACTGGAAAGAAATCGCGTGACAAAGTATCTGGAGGAACACAATGTCCAGACCAGGCTTCTGTTTTCAGGAAATCTGATCAAGCATCCATGCTTCGACCAGATCCGCGGAACTGACGCGTACCGCGTATACGGAGAGCTGACCGGTACGGAATTTATTCTGGAAAATACCTTCTGGGTTGGTGTATATCCGGGAATGACTGATGAAATGATCGATTATATGGCACAGGTGATTCTGGAGGCTGTCCGGCAGTAACGAGTGCATGAAAGAAAGGCGGGGAAAACGATGAAGCAGAGACTTGCAGATTATGTGGCGGATTTTCTGGTAAGCAGAGGGATTACCGATTGCTTTTCCGTAACGGGCGGCGGCGCGATGCATCTGAACGACGCGCTCGGTCATAAAGAAGGGCTGACGTGTACCTATAATCATCATGAGCAGGCATGCGCGATCGCGGCAGAGGCGTATGCCAGAGTAAATAACCGGATTGCAGCTGTCTGCGTGACGACCGGTCCTGGCGGAACCAACGCGATCACCGGTGTTGTCGGCGGCTGGCTGGATTCCGTTCCGATGATGATTTTGTCTGGACAGGTGCGTTATGATACGACGGCTCGGTATGCGCAGCAGTTCACGGGCGGTCTGTCTTTGCGTGCGGTTGGCGACCAGGAATTTGATATCACAAAGGCAGTCGGCTGCATGTGCAAGTATGCGGTTATGATTGAGAACCCGATGGAGATCCGGTATGCGCTGGAAAAAGGATATCATCTGGCAATGACCGGGCGCAGGGGACCGGTATGGATTGACATTCCGGTCAACTACCAGGGTATGCTGATTGAGACTGACGACCTGAAGGGGTATGATCCGGTTGAAGATGATGCAAAATTGCCGCCTGTGCCTCGTAAAGAAGATATTCATCTGCTGATGGAAAAGATCCGCGGCGCAAAGCGCCCGGTATTCTATGCCGGAAATGGCATCCGTCTGGCGGAGGCGTATCCGGAATTCCGGGAAGCAGTGGAGCGTCTCGGCATCCCGGTTGCGACTGGCTGGAATTCCATTGACGCGATTGAGGACGAAAACCCGCTGTACGTTGGCAGAGGCGGAAATATGGGTGACCGCCCCGGCAATTTCGCCGTACAGAACGCTGATCTGGTGCTGGCAGTCGGAAACCGCCTGTCGATCCGTCAGGTCAGCTACAGCTGGAAGACATGGGCGAGAGAGGCCTATGTTGTGATGGTAGACGCGGATGCGGCAGAACTGAAAAAGCCGACCATTCACGTCGATCTTCCAGTTCATGCCGACGCAAAAGCATTTCTTGCAGCACTGAACGGGCAGCTGCGTCGGGAGGGAGCCGATGCGGTGCATCCGCTGTTTGAAGGCGCTGAATGGGTGAAAACCTGTCAGGAATGGAAGAAGAATTATTCGGTGACACAGCCGAAGCACTGGCAGGAAGACGGACACTTTGGAAGCATATGCATCGACCTCACTGTCTCCCGATAACAGTTTATCTATTTGTTTTT
>CAJMMH010000222.1 GCA_905214365.1 uncultured bacterium | reverse complement strand
TCAAAATCAACCAGTCCCTTTTCAATAATCAGGTTGATCGCGTTTCCGGTCAGGATCGGGATATACAGCGTTGCCGCAACCATAACCGCCGCCAGAACCAGCGATGCCAGCAGATAGAACCGGTAATGTCCCACATAGACCAGAACCTTTTTCAGCGACGTCCACTGCGCCTGGCGCTTTTCCTTTTTCTCTGCCATGTGTTACACCTCCCCTGCAGCCGCTGTCAGCTCATCGGACTTTTTAAATTGCGACTCATAAATCTCACGGTATACACTGCAGGTTTCAAGCAGCGTATCGTGTGTACCAAGTCCGACCTGCTGTCCATCGTCCAGCACCAGAATCTGATCCGCATAACGGATCGACGCGGCACGCTGGGACACAATAAACAGAGTTGGCGCATTCTTCATCTCCCGGATCGCTCGGCGCAGCTTCGCGTCAGTCGCGTAGTCCAGTGCGGACGCGCTGTCATCCAGGATCAGGATCTGCGGGTTTGCAACAAGCGCTCTCGCAATTGTCAGACGCTGGCGCTGGCCGCCGGAAAGGTTCTTTCCTCCCTGCTCTACCACTGCGTCCAGACCGCCGTCCTTCTTCTCAACAAACTCCTTTGCCTGCGCGATTTCAAGAGCCTGCCACATCTCATCCTCGGTCGCGTCCTTTCTTCCCCAGCGGAGATTATCCCGGATCGTTCCTTTGAAAAGAACTGCCTTCTGCGGCACCATGCCGACAAGCGAGCGAAGCTCATCCAGCCGGTAATCCTTCACATCGGCTCCGTTGACCTGGACACTGCCCGCCGATACGTCGTAAAAACGCGAAATCAGGTTGACAACCGAGCTCTTTCCGGAACCGGTTCCTCCGATCACGCCGATTACCTGTCCCTTCTTTGCGGTCAGACAGATATCTGTCAGCGATTCGGAAGATGCGGTCGCGTAATGCAGGCTGACATGGTCAAACGCAACTGCCGGAGCATCAGCCTGGCAGTTCTCCTGCCTTACACCTGCTCCGTCCGTCATCGACGACTTCATATCCAGAACTGCCGCAATCCGGTTTCCGCACGCAACGGACTTGGTTACGTTAATAATCAGGTTGGCCAGCTTAATCAGCTCCGTCAGGATCTGGGACATGTAGTTGACCAGAGCGACAACCGCTCCCTGTGTCAGGATTCCTCCCTCTACCTTCCACGCGCCGGTCCATACCAGAACCATGATCGCTCCGTTTACAATCACAAAGGTCAGCGGATTCATCAGGGCGGAAATCTTTCCGACAAACATCTGAATGCAGTTCAGCGCCTCATTGGAATCATCAAACCGCTTTATTTCCTCTTCCTCTCTGCAGAATGCACGCAGCACGCGCACGCCGGTCAGATTTTCTCTGGTAATTCCCAGCACCTTATCCAGTCCCGCCTGCACCTTTTTGTACAGCGGAATGCTCACGAGCATAATTCCGAATACGACAACCGACAGCAGCGGAATCGTAACAACAAAGACAAACGCGGCCTGCGCGTCAATCGTGAACGCCATAATCATTGCACCGAACACAATAAACGGCGAACGCAGGAACAGACGCAGTACAAGGTTGACGCCGTTCTGAACCTGATTCATATCGCTCGTCAGTCTCGTAATCATCGTAGAAGTACCAAGCTGATCCAGCTCAGTATAGGAAAGTCCCTGAATATGGTCAAACAGAACTCTCTTGATCTTTGCGGTAAAGCCTGTTGCCGCCTTTGCCGAAAAATACTGCGCGGTAATCGACATCGTAAGGCCGATTACGGCAAGCAGCACCAGCAATCCGCCGCGCTGCAGAATATAGGGAACATCCCGATTCGGGATTCCCTGGTCAATCAGTGCTTTGACAACCAACGGCACAAACAGCTCGAACGTTGCCTCCAGCATCTTGAAAAAGGGAGCAAGCACTGCTTCCTTCTTATAATCCTTAAAATACACTAGTAACTGTTTCATCGTTTTCTCCGGACAGCCTGATCCTCTGTCTTTTCATTTCTGTCTTTTCATTTCTGTCTTTTCTGTTTTCAGTCTGCGTTTTCTGCGGCACACCGCCCGTTCTCTTTCAGGCGGCGCGCCGCATCTATGACTGTCACGCCATGTTCCGGAACGTGTTGGCAAATCATCCCTGCAATCCGCGCCCCGCGTTATGGCTTTTACCCGATCTTCAGCACAATATCCGCATGCTCCGGAATCAGGCCATCATCCGCCGTCAGGCGAACCGTATACGTTCCCTCCTGCCCGGCCTTCGGCGTCCAGCGGATTACCGACGCTTCCCGGTCAAAAACGGCTCCTTCCGGAAGCTGGTTCACCGATACCTCTACTGGAACCGTTTCTGCCGTTACCGTGAAATCCCGGACACTGACTGTCTCGTTGTAAATCTTGTTTCCGGCCAGTCTGCTGCTTGTTTCTCCTGCCGGATTGCGCACCTGAACCGGAATTTCCATCGCTTCGCCTGTCTTCCCCTCATAGCTCGGACGGCAGACAAAAAACGGACGGAATACGGTCTTCGGCAGCGGATACTCATCAGTCGGCACAGCAAATTGATAGCCGGTTTCTGCGGACGCAATGGTCGGATACCTGTAAGAGGAATCGTTAGGCGTTCCGGGAGCCGGAGCCGCAACCGTGATAAACGCTGCCTCTAGATCCTGCGGAAGCGTTATGCCGTCCACTGTTGTCGCAAAGTACGGCAGCTCCGGTACATACTCCTCGTTGGTATGGCAGCGGAACATGTTGGTTACCAGCGCAACCGGAACTGTTTCTTTGGCATGATCCGCTTTTACCTGCTCCATATAGACATCCTGCGCATCATCGAATACAATTGCATGTCTTTCGTCCTCTGTCAGATATTCCAGCGTCAGTCCCTCGATCGTCAGTCCCTTTACATGGCGGGCGTACAGACCGTATGCCGGAAGAATGCCCCAGTTACTCGGCTCCGGATAAACGCCCGGAAGCTCCGGCACATTGTACGGATCATCCTTCCAGCATTCCGTCTCCGGATCCCAGTCCACGCGCGGCAGAAGTCCCTCATCCTTCAGGAAAAAGGTATTGATCAGCCATGGAAGCGCCTGCACGGAAGGAGCTGTTTCAAACTGCGCGTATTCCCAGTTTGTGTTCAGCTGCCGCTGCTCAACCGCCTCCGTCATCGAAAGCCCGCCGCGGAACTGCGCGCGGATATTTTTCAGGACAACATTTTCAATCCGGCTGTCGGTCAGTCCCATCAGAAGAATCGGATAACGCGGATCGGCATTGGTAATCGTTACATTGCTGATCTCCACATTAGCAATCTTCGCCAGACGCTCCGAACCGTTTCCATTGCCCCGGCAGAGTGCTTCTTCCTTTGTCAGTGGCTTCGACCAGTCGGTGACATATCCCTTTCCTTCCTCATACTGCTTCGGATACCAGACACCGTCCCGGTACTCCACATTCGCCTCATTCATACGCACCGGCGCTTCCGGATTTACAACACAGAACCAGGAATGCCCGTCTACCGTCACCTTCTTATCCTTCCGATAGGACGGCGTATAACGCTTTGCCGGCCACTTCTGATAATCCGCAGTATCCGGCAGCACCCAGTTCCTGTTGTCCAGACGGACATTCGGTTCCTTCGCCGTAATCTCTTCACCAGTCTGCATGCCGGTAACCGGAAAGCGTCCGCGGTCGCCGATGCGGATAAAGATCGGAGAACTGCTGACATTGTCCAGCGTACAATCCGTAAAGATCACATTGGTCAGATCGCTTCCATCTACCGCCTCCATTGCAAAGCCGCGGGAACGATCAAAGCGGACACGGCGGATTGTAACCAGATCATAGCCGCAGGTAGATTCCGTGCCGAACTTGACGCGTCCGGTCGGGCCGCAGCGGTCAGTCGCAATGAGCTTATCTCTGGTATAGGTTTTCGCGTACACGCTTCCTGCATCATAGCCGCTCACGGTACAGTCCTCAATCAGCACATCCCTGGTCGGCATAAAGAGGCCCGCGCCAAAGGAGCTTTTCATAACAAGCGCATCGTCCGTCAGCGAATTGAACACACTCCTGCGGATCGTTACCTGCTGGCAGCAGTCAATATCCAGCGCGTCTCTGGTCGTATCCACCAGCACATCCTCAATCAGCAGGTTGACTACGCCTTCCGTGATAATTGCGAAATGTCCTCCGATCACAAGGGAAAAATCTGCAAGCACCACATTTTTGCAGCGTACCAGCGCAATCGCCTTGTTCCCGAACCACTCTCCGACATGACCGCGCGCATCCCTCATCGGGTTGTCCTCCGGATCCCCGCCCATCAGGACATACTGCCGGTAACCGGTTTCCTCATCATAGCAGCTTCCGTCGATACAGCCTGGTCCGCAGATCATAATATTTTCCAGATCCGCGCCGTAAAACATGCTGTTCGCGAAATACGTATGACCATGATCCTGCAGGCCTGCGTACCGGTTTACCTCTGGCTCGTCATAATTTCCACCTTCCCCATTCTGCTGCTCATACGAATTTCGGATCTCTGTTCTCGCCGCGCGAAGGAGCGCTCCTTCGCTTAAAAACAGATTGACATTACTCTTCAGTTCAATCGTGTATACCTTATACTCCCCGGCCGGAACAACAACCGTTCCTCCGCCGGACTCTGCCGCTTTTGCAATTGCATCATTGATCGCCGCTGTATTTTCCAGGCAATGCGGCGTTTCTCCTGCTCGCTCTTCTTTTGCGCCAAATGCCCGGATATCATACGCCGCATCCTTTTTCAGCGCTTCTTTTGTGATCGACGCGCCAGATGCCTCCTGTATCTTGTTCATAATCCCTCTTTCTGATTGTATCTGCAGCGCTGCCAGATACGGCATTGCTTTTGCAGACACGCTCTAACGTTTCTTTAACAAATCAAGGAAGTCCCCTGCTTCAATTGCGAATATCCGCTTGACTTTTA
>CAJMMH010000221.1 GCA_905214365.1 uncultured bacterium | reverse complement strand
ACATCCGCAGAGAGCGTTATGAAGGCTCCTGCAGCAGAAGCTTCTATGTCGGTGAAGATGTTACGGAGGAAGACATTAAGGCAAACTTCCAGCATGGTATCCTGACGTTGTTTGTTCCGAAGAAGGAAGCAAAGCCGGCAGTTGAAGAGAAGAAGACGATTTCGATTGAGGGCTGATAATTGCAGCGGAAAGTAAGCAGTGAGCGTTTACTTTTCCAGAGACATGCTGTGAGAGCGGAGAGCGGTTTCCGAGAAAGCAGATTGTGAATTGGAACTGGTTTTCCGGTTATGGCGAGAAGAATAATTTTTAACAAATCAAGGAAGTCCCCTGCTTCAATTGCGAAGAGCAATAAGCAGTGGGTGGGACTTGCTTGTATCAGGAGGGGTACAAGCCCCTCCTGATAAACTGCGAAGCAGTTATTTGGTTATGAGCAAGTAGCGAAGCGGATTGCGAATATCCACTTGACTAAATAGAAAAAAGCACAGACTGTATGCAAAATGCAGACTGTGCTTTTTTTGTGGTATTTTCTGGAAATATGATCGTGAATCAGCCGGCAAAGCGGATGGTGAAGCGTTGATTTGCCTGAAAACGGTGTTTGCTGGAAATGTTCCTGTATCAATCGTCCCACAGCTCCAGAAAATTTCGGACTTCCGCCGGAAGCCGTTCTTTGCGCCAGGCGAGTAGAATTTCAGTTGTGAGGTCGGCGTCAGAGATATCGCAGACCAGACCGGCCCGTTCAAAGGCGGAAAGCAGATATTTCTGATAACGGTGGGAGAGAATCAGCGGTTGCCTAACTGTCTTAATTCCATAAAACCCTTTCCAAAACAGATCCGGCTATTGCAGTGGGAGCTGTTTTTGCTGCTTTCTGTGATAAACGGAAATTGAAGAAGATTGCGGATGTGAACTGCAACCTATATAAAAAATGTTGAATTATGATATAAAAACAATAATTTACATATAGAATAGCAGATGTTATACTGAATGGCAAGAAAATAGATGCAAGCAGTGAAGCAGATTGCGATTAGAGTGTGAAATAATGGGAAGGAAAACAGGAGAGAGACATGAAACGAGTCGATTTTGAACACGGGAGTGTAATTGGAAATATTCTTGGAGTTGCGTTTCCGATGCTTGTGGCACAGATTCTGAGTCTGCTGTATAATGTGGTGGATCGTATTTATATTGCGCGGATCCCGGAAACCGGGACGGCGGCGCTTGGCGCGGTTGGACTCTGTTTTCCGGTGATTGTGATTATTACTGCGTTTACCAACCTGTTTGGAAGCGGCGGTGCGCCGCTGTTTTCGATTTATCGCGGAAAAAATGAGCCGCAGAAGGCAAATGCAGTTATGAATACGTCGTTTTCGATGCTTTGCGGAAGCGCGGTTTTGCTGATGAGCATTGGTTTGCTGTTTGCCCGGCCGCTGCTTGCTCTTTTTGGGGCGTCAGAGGATGCAATGGCGTATGCGTTCCCCTACATGATGATTTATCTGCTGGGAACAATTCCATCGATGCTTGCGATTGGTCTGAATCCGTTCATCAATGCGCAGGGATATTCGACGGCGGGAATGCTTTCCGTTGTAATTGGAGCGGCAGCTAACCTGATTTTGGATCCGCTGTTTATTTTCCTGTTTGGCCTTGGCGTGAGCGGAGCAGCGATAGCAACCGTAATTTCGCAGTGTCTTTCCGCGGTATTTGTGTTGCTTTTTCTGATGAGAAAAGCAGAACTGAAGGTGCGGCTTCTGAAGAAAAATGAGTTTTCAGAAAGTATTGGTTACGCGAAAAACATTGTGAGTCTTGGTACGTCCGGCTTTATTATGCAGCTGACAAACAGCCTTGTAACGATCTGCTGCAATAACGTTTTGTCAGTGACCGGAGGCGATATTTATGTTTCGGTTATGACAATTGTTTCCAGTGTGCGTCAGCTGGTGGAAACGCCAATTTTTGCAATCAATGAGGGAACCTCCCCGATCCTGAGCTACAACTACGGGGCAGGACGCCCGTCCCGTGTCCGGAAGGCGGCGTTGGTTATGAGCCTTATGATTTTCGGATATACGGCAGTTATGTGGACGATGATCATTGTGATTCCTAGGACGCTGATTGGAATTTTCAGCTCGGACGCGGAATTGATCCGGGATGCGGTTCCGGCATTGAATCAATATTTTGCGGCGTTTATATTTATGGATCTGCAGTACATCGGTCAGACGGTGTTTAAATCGCTGAATAAAAGAAGTCAGGCGATCTTTTTCTCGCTGCTGCGCAAGGTAATTATTGTAGTTCCGCTGACATATCTGATGCCGTACGTACTGAATATGGGAACGAAGGGCGTGTTTCTTGCGGAACCGGTGTCAAATGTAATCGGCGGAAGCCTCTGCTTCCTTACGATGCTGTTTACGGTGCTGCCGGAGCTGAAGCGGATGGGTTATCGTTCAGAGAAGACACGGCAGTGATATCATCTTTTCGAGCCGCCGGATATCACACAGCTTGAAGGGAGCATGCGGAGCGGGTATCATCAGAAACAGCCGGAATAGAAAAACAGAAGACAGCGGTGAAAATTGCTTGACGGATTGCCGTTTTTTGCGGTACGATAACAAAGATGTACTCTCGGAGTCTTTTCTGCACTTGCTTTTACAGCCGATTTTCCGCCAGCCGCGTTCAAATTTTATCAACGTACGCACCGCGTACGCCTCAAAAATTTGAACACATCTGACAAAAAATCTTCTCGTAAAATCAAGCACAAAAAGATTCCGAGAGCACATAAAGAATAAAACGATAAAACAGCAGCGGGCGGAGAAATAATAAGGTCGCCCGCTGTTGAGCGTGTTTGAAACATGCTTTTTGCAAGATGTATGTTTCAAACACGCGCTTATGCGGTCTGGATGTAATGGAGGAAATAGAATGAAGTATGATGTAATAATTATCGGCGCGGGTCCGGGAGGGATTTTTTCCGCGTATGAACTGGTAAAGAACCGCAGCGATCTGAAAATCGCGGTATTTGACAGCGGAAATTCTCTGGAGAAGAGAAAGTGCCCGATTGACGGAAAACGGGTAAAGTCCTGTGTTGGCTGCAAACCCTGTTCGATTATGAACGGTTTTGGCGGAGCAGGAGCGTTTTCTGATGGAAAGTACAATATCACCAATCAGTTCGGCGGAACGCTGTATGAGTATATTGGAAGAGACACTGCAATTGAACTGATGAAGTATGTGGATCAGATCAATCTGGATCACGGCGGCGAGGGGACTAAGCTTTACAGCACCGCCAATACCAGGATCAAGAAGCTGTGTCTGGAGCATGATCTTCATCTGCTGGACGCATCGGTGCGTCATCTTGGCACGGATATCAACTACATTGTACTGGAGAATCTGTATAATGAGCTGAAGGATCAGGTCGAATTTCATTTTCTGTCTCCGGTTGAACAGGTGGAGAGGATCGAGGATGGATACCGTGTTCATGTAAGGAGCGAGGTATATGAGGGAACGGAGTGTATCATTTCCGCGGGCCGCAGCGGCAGTAAGTGGATGGAAGGCGTCTGTCGTGAAATGGAAATTCCGACAAAGTCAAACCGTGTGGATATCGGCGTGCGCGTAGAGCTTCCGGCAGCGGTATTTTCCCATTTGACGGATGAACTGTATGAGAGCAAAATCGTATACCGGACTGAAAAGTACGGCGATCTGGTACGTACCTTCTGTATGAATCCGAAGGGTGCGGTCGTGAATGAAAATACCAATGGAATTACAACGGTAAACGGCCACAGCTATGAAGATCCGGCAAAGCAGACAGACAACACAAACTTTGCGCTGCTGGTTGCGAAGCACTTTTCTGAGCCGTTCAAGGACAGCAACGGATATGGCGAAAGTATTGCGCGCTTGTCCAACATGCTCGGAGGAGGCGTGATTGTACAGCGTTTCGGTGATCTGATCCGCGGACGCCGCAGTACGCCTTCCCGTATTGACGAGAGCTTTGTAACGCCGACGCTTGCGGCGACACCTGGAGATCTGAGCCTGGTTATCCCGAAGCGGATTTTGGATGGAATCATTGAGATGATTTATAAGCTGGATAAGATTGCGCCTGGTACGGCAAATGACGACACACTGCTGTATGGCGTAGAGGTTAAGTTTTACAACATGGAAGTTGAGATTGACGAACATCTGGAGACGAAGTATCCGGGTCTGTTTGTCATCGGCGACTGCAGCGGAATTACTCATTCGTTGTCTCACGCATCGGCAAGCGGTGTACATGTTGCCAGGTGCATCCTTGAGAGAATCGGAAAATAATTACAGCAATTCCGGAAAATAAAAAGAGCCGGTCAGCCATCGTGGATTGATGACTGATCGGCGCTTTTTGCATACCGGCAGGCGAAGAAAGCTGTCGGCTGATCCATTAATTGTGACTGAGAATATAGGTTTTGATGGCCTCAAAGCTTTCCGGGCTGATGTCATGCTCCATGCGGCAGGCATCGGTTGCTGCAACCGACGGATCAACGCCGAGGCGGGTCAGCCATGCGGAAAGAATGGAATGACGCTCATAAACGGACTCTGCCAGACGGCGTCCGTCTGTGGTCAGATGAATAAAGCCATCATCAGTTACTGTGATATAGCCGCGGTTTTTCAGGTTTTTCATGGCAACACTGACGCTTGGCTTGGAAAAATGCATCTCAGTTGCAATATCAATGGAACGGACCTCCGGCTGTCTGGTACTGAGAACCAGAATTGTTTCCAGATAATCCTCTACGGACTCTTCTGATTTGTGCTGCGTATAGCTCATACTTTCCTCCTGTCGGGAACAAATGCATACCCAAATGAATTGCCTGACCGGATGAAGGGGAAGGCCTGGATTCGATCCTTGGGATCTGCAAAAAAGCAAATGCTTGGGGTATTACATCCCTCCGTGTCCTGCACCGGCACCACGGCAAAGGCCAGGGTGGCCACCATCAGCCAG
>CAJMMH010000220.1 GCA_905214365.1 uncultured bacterium | reverse complement strand
CACATATGCCATGTGTGACAGGAAATGAAGTAAGCAGCGTCAGAAAAGCGGTCTTTAAGGTTCGTCTGTAAGATATAGGAAGATTGGTATATCAGCAGCGGTCGGAGCATACTGGCGGCATATTAGACAGTAAATGTTTTTGCGTTGTGCTGCAGATGGGGAGCGGAGCAGGCAAAACAATCAGAAAGGGATGATTGAAATGAAGGTTAAAAATTTTGTCAGAGAAATGATTGCGGGGGACGATAAGGCATTTGACAGCGGCCACGCGTCTACATTGGTACAGATGCAGGACGGAAATATCTTTGCCGCATGGTTCGGAGGAAGCTGGGAGAAGGCAAATGATGTGGCGATCTGGGGCGCAAGAAGGATTGACAGCGTCTGGGAGACACCGAGAAAGCTTGCGGATGTCAGAGGTGTTGCGATGTGGAATCCGGTTCTGTTTCAGAAGAAGGACGGAACGGTTGTCCTGTTTTACAAGGTCGGAGAAACGATTCCGATCTGGAAAACATGGGTTATGGAGAGCACGGATAATGGGATGACATTCTCCGAACCGAGAGAGCTGGTGCCGGGAGATGAGAGCGGCGGAAGAGGACCGGTCAAGAATAAGCCGATTCGCCTGAAGGATGGAACGGTTCTTGCGCCCGCGTCGTTAGAAGGCGGTGTTTGGGATGCATTTGTCGATATTTCCGAGGATGATTGCGAAACTTGGGAAAGGAGCGAGTTTGTACCGCTTCGCCGCGCTGATTACAATACGCAGATGCTGCACCGTCCGTATGATAAGCATTATATTTTCGGAAAGGGCGTGATTCAGCCGACTCTGTGGCAGGATGACGAGGGAGACGTACATATGCTTCTGCGCAGCACAAGCTCCAGGATTATCCGCAGCGATTCGAAAGATGGAGGAAGAACCTGGTGTACCGCGTACGATACCGGTCTTCCGAACAACAACAGCGGAATTGATCTGACCCAGATGAAGGATGGAACGCTGATCCTTGTTTATAATCCGAGAGAAAATCTGCCGAATTATTATAAGGGACCGAGAACACCGCTGACTGTGGCTCTGTCAGAAGACAATGGAGAGCATTTTGAGGAACTCTGTGTCCTGGAGGATACGCAGGGACATTTCAGCTATCCGTCCGTGATCTGCAATGACAAAGGTGAAATCATGATCACTTATACCTGGAATCGGGAGAATATCGTATTTGTAAAATTTGAACTGGATCAGTAACCGGACGCAAAACGGCTTAGGCGGATTGCGCGGCAGACGGCTACAGAAAGGCGGATGGAAATAGATGGATGAAACACTGAAACAGCAGTTTAAAGATCCTGGCGCAGACATGCGCTCCATTCCGTTCTGGTCCTGGAACGGGAAGATGGAAGAGGATGAAGTGCGCCGGCAGATTCAGGAGATGAAGCAGGCGGGCGTCGGCGGATTTTTTATGCATTCCAGGGTTGGACTGGAAACAGAATATCTGGGAGAGCAGTGGATGCGCTGTGTAAAGGCCGCAGTGGACGAGGCGAAAAAGCAGGGATTGTATGCCTGGATTTACGATGAGGACCGGTGGCCGTCCGGAACAGCCGGGGGACGTGTAACTTCCTGCGGAGATGCGTACCGGTGCAAGGGACTTACGATGGAAATCCTTGCGGCAGACAGGTATCAGGAACTTTATAAAGCAGAAATTGTTCCTGACAGGGAATGCAGAGTGGAACCGCTTGACCAGAAGACCGGGTTTCTTGCCGCGTATGCCGCGGTGATTGACGGCGATTGCGTACAGAGCTTCCGGCGGCTTGCGCTGCGGCCGGATGAAGTATTTGAGGAGGATGAGAGCCTGCTTGCAGTCCGGTTAGATGTGTCTGCGCCAAGCGAGTGGTTCAATAACGAAGCGCCGCCGGACAATCTCAATCCAGACTGTGTAAAGAAGTTTATTGAAGAAACGCATGAACAGTACAAGGCGGTTATTGGAGATGAATTTGGCAAAACAGTGCTTGGATTTTTCACGGATGAGCCAAGTCTGCATGACCGGTTTACCTATTTCGGTGAAACGAAAAGCTGGATTCCATGGACATTCGGGTATGGCGCTTACTTTAAGAACCTGGCCGGATATGATTTCTTTGATGTGCTGCCGCTGTTTTATTTTCATGGAGAGGGCTCATTAAAAGTCCGGCATGATTACTGGCAGAGCATTGCAAAACGGTACGGAGAAAGCTATTTTAAGACGCTTGGAGACTGGTGCGAAAATAATCATCTGCTGTTTACCGGGCATTATCTGCAGGAGGATAAGTTGGGGCTCTGCACCAGGGTTAACGGAGCTGTGATGCCGCATTATCAGTATATGCACATTCCCGGCGTGGATCTTCTGTGTGAGCAGACGGGCGAATATCTGACACTGAAGCAGTGTACCAGCGTGGCAAACCAGCTTGGAAAAAAGCAGGTGCTTTCCGAGACGTATGGCTGTACCGGATGGGAATTTACCTTTGAAGGGCAGAAATGGGTCGGCGACTGGCAGTATGTACTCGGCGTCAACCGGCGCTGCCAGCATCTGATGCTTTACAGCCTGCGCGGCTGCCGTAAGCGCGATTATCCGCCGAGCTTTAACTACAATACAAACTGGTGGCGGGAAAATAAAATCGTAGAGGATTATTTTGCAAGACTGTCAGTTGTCTTGGAGCGGGGAACTGCAGTGCGCAATGTCCTGCTGATGCACCCGGCATCCACTGCGTGGGAACGCCTTGGCGTTAATCCGCATGGAAACCCGAAGCGCAGGGAGGAGCGGGATGTTCCGGCAATCAATGAATATGGAAATCAGTTCAATGATCTGATTGAGTTTCTGGAGCGAGAGCACTTTGACTGTGATCTGGGAGATGAGATTCTGATTCATGAGCGCGGAGCGGTTCACGATGGAAGATTTTGGATCGGAGAAGCCGGATACCGGACAGTTGTGCTCCCGCCGATGGACACGATACTGGATTCTACCTGTCAGAAGCTGCTTGCGTATATGGAACAGGGAGGAATGGTGTACGCGATGCAGCCCGGTCCATGCCGGATCGGAGGCGCAAAGCCGGAAGGAGCAGAGTACGCGCGCATGGTTTCCCATAAAAACTGGATTCCGGTTGCTGGTCAGGAAGAGCTGCTGCAGAAGCTTGATCCGGTCCGTACGCTCCGGATTGAAGACTGTCTGTCGCGGACAGAGTGCCGGGATGTGCTGTATCAGCTTCGGCATGATGAAAACTGCTATTACCTGTTTCTGGTAAATAACAGCCGGGAGAGAGAGGTGGATGTGCTGGTGAAGCTGCCATTTGCTGCCGATGCGGAAACGATGGATCTGCTGAGCGGAGAAGTGCGCAGGGAAGACGCGTATCGGGAAACAGAGGGCGGACTGCAGCTGCGGGTGTGTCTGGAAAAAGCCGGATCCGCGCTGTATTGCCTGACGCCGTGGCAGAGAAGGAAAACGGAATATGCCGGGCCGTTCCGGTATCGGATGGATCATAACAACGTGCTTGTGCTTGACCGGTGCCGGTATCGGATCGGAGACAAAGAATGGTCTGATGAAATGGAAGTGTGGAAGGCGCAGAAGCAGATCCGGGAACAGAAGCAGATGCGTTCGATTGAAAGCAATGAGATTGTGCAGCGGTATAAGTGGATCAGGCAGGGGCATCCGGAGGATGGATTCCTGCTGGAGCTGGCATTTTCCTTTGAACTGGAATGGGTTCCTTTACAGCTTGCGGCTGCAATCGAGAGACCGGAGGATTTTACTCTATACCTGAACGGGCAGAGGGTGGAATGGCAGACGGACGGCTGGCTTCTTGACCGGGAAATTAAGACCTGCAGGCTTCCGGAAGGAAAACCAGGGATGAATGAACTGATTCTGCAGTGCCGTTACCGTCAGGATATGGAGCTGGAGACCATCTATCTGACCGGAGTGTTCGGCGTGGATGAAAACCGCCGGATTACCCGTCTGCCGGAGACAATAATGCCAGGAGACTGGACGGCGCAGGGATTTTTTCATTACTGCGGAAGTATTTCCTATCTTATGGATTATCCGTTAAGTCAGCGGCCTAAGGGAAATGTCTGGCTGAAGCTGCCCAAGATCCGCGCGGTATGCGTCAGGGTGCGGGTCAATGGGCAGGAGCAGCTGATTCCCTGGAATTTTGAACGCAGGATTCCGATTGGAGCCTGGCTGAAGGAGGGAGACAATCCGATCGAAATTGAAGTGATTGGAAGCCCGCGGAACATGATGGGCCCGTTCCATATCAAAGAAAAACCATATAATACAAATGTTGGAAGCTTCTTCCCGCCGGATAGCGCGTACTGCAAAAGCTATCTGCTGACGCCGTACGGCCTGATGGGAATCGTGAAAATTGAGCAGGAAAACGAACCATAAAAAACTTCGGACTGTCAAGAAAAAATACTTGACAGTCCTTATTTTTTCGTGTATAGTAAGCAAGGTGATGCCAAATGGAAAAGATTGTCGAGCGCACGCTGCTGTATGACTTCTACGGAGATCTTTTGACTGAGCATCAGCGGACGGTTTATGAATGCGTTGTTTTTCAGGACCTGTCGCTGAGCGAGGTTGCCCAGATACAGGGAATCAGCCGTCAGGGCGTGCATGATCTGATCCGGCGCTGTGACAGGCTGCTGGAGGATTATGAGCAGAAGCTTCACCTGGTGGAGCGGTTTCTGCAGCTGAAGGATTCTGTCCGGGAGATGCACGATCAGATGCTTGCCTACGCAAAGAAGCAGGGAGAAAGCCTTCCGGTTTCGATCGAGGAGAGTTATCGCAGGATTCTGGATGAGATCTGAACAAAGAAGTTGAGTTAAGGAGCGGTGCTATGGCGTTTGAGAGCTTATCCGAAAAGCTTCAGAATGTATTTAAAAATCTCCGCAGCAAGGGAAGACTGACTGAAGCTGATGTAAAGTCAGCGCTGAAGGAAGTCAAGATTGCGCTGTTAGA
>CAJMMH010000219.1 GCA_905214365.1 uncultured bacterium | reverse complement strand
TCCATTTATTTCTTGATTTTCTTCTACTTATCTCTTGATTTTTCCTTATTTACTCATCTTTACTCATTATTTCTTTTCTGCTCCGCAGCCGGCCGCACCATACGGAACTCTGACGGATTCCCGCATAAACAATCAGGATCATAACAATTACGGCGATTCCTGCTTTGCTGAACGTCTCCAGATAAAAATAACTGTCAATCGGATGAAGGACAATGCAGTACGCAAGATACGAATATACAATAACCGCAAGATCTGTCATTTTTCCCTGCTCCGCTCTCACCCGGATCAGATAATAAAATCCGCTGAAAAACGCCGCCATAATACTCTGAAGAAGAACGGTTCCCAGAACGCCAAAGTCCTGCATCCAGCGCCGGTACGCCGTATAAATATTTCCTATCATAATGTCATTATGGTACTGAAACATAAAATGTCCGCTCTCAAGCTGCTGCAGATTAAAATGCGTAATTCCCAGAGAATCCAGGTTGACAATCAGATGGTAAAATGTTTCTTCGCCGAAAATGGATGACGGTTTCGGGCGGTTACCAAGATAACGGTTGAAGCACTCGATCGATCCGCCACAATAATACGTGATATAATCCCAGATTCCTTTTGTATTGATTCTTCCGATCAGCGCCGCGCTGTAATAAAAGATAATCAGCCCTGCTACCGCAATCCCGGCAATCCGGAGCAGTGTCCGGCCGGCTACCTGCTTTTTCCAGCTGTACTTCCGGTTCCACAGGATAAAATACATCACCATAATGGCAATTACATAGTCAATAATCGCGCCGCGGTTTGATTCAAGCAGACGCTGCGCCACATACAGCACCGGCGGAAGCAGATAGTACCAGTACCGGACCAGTTTCTGTTTCAGCTTCATTCCATCCCGCAGCATCGCCTTCTGGAAATAAAATGCCAGAACATACGCGCAGGCAATCACCGGCTTCAGCATCAGCGTAACATACTGCGGCAACTTTGCCTCTACTTTATAAGAAGCATGATCTTTATAGAGGGTCAGCGCCTGTGAAAAGGAAGAAAATGTTCCGAATGATTCCGCGATTTCAAGAATTCCCCGGACCATCAGGAGAATTGTCAGCACGGTGTACACGCAAATCACCGCAACAACAATCGGTGAAATATCGCCGGTTTCCGCCGAAGCTTTTCCGTTTTTGAAAAACTGCATTTTTTGTGCCGCACCATCCTGACGCACAGATGCCCCGGAATCATACCGAAACACTCCAGCCCGCACGGCAAAGGAAACCACTGCAAATAGAACCGCACCAGCAGTCAGAAAGAGAATGGTATACCACTGCATATGAATATCCCATGTTTTTATATTCAATGCCGCGCAGAAAACACTGACAGAATATGCCGCGCAGAAAAGCACTGCCGGATCCATGATATCTTTCTGCGCCTTTTTATAGCAGACAGCCAGTAAAACAAAAAACAACAGCAGCAAGATGACCATTCCCATATTTTATCCCCCTTCGCTTATCCTTTGATTTCTTTTTCAATACGCGCAGCCGCCTCCAGCGTGTTTTTCCCGTTTCTCAACCTTTCTGCTATTCTGCAGGCGTTCTTCTTCCAGACCTGATACTCATCCGGTGTTACGGACCGGATCCGGCTTTCCAGTTCATCCAGTGAATGAACCGCAAATCCAACCTTCTGCTCCCGGACAAACCCGGCCAACGCCGACTCATCCCATACGATTACCGGCATTCCGCTTGCTAAGTACAACGACATCTTATGAGGGTTGTTGTAGCGGAGATACTTTCCATATCTTCCGCTGCAGGTCTGACAGGAATCGCCATCCCAGACCAGGCCGAAATCAGCGGTAAAAAGTCCCGGCAACTGTTCCGCCGGAAACTGTCCCTGATAATGCAGCGTTCCTGTACCGGTTCCCTCAAAATTAGGACCGTACACCTGCCATTCCAGACTGCTATTTTTATGCTCCATCTCATACAGGTATCCTGCTTTTTCTTTATTCAGATTGCCTGCAACCGCGATTTTATTAACTGTCTTTCCGGTCTCCTGCTCCTTTAACGGAAGTTCGGTCAGATAATCAAAGATTCCGATTTCCGTAATAGGACAGGAAATTCCCATCTTCCTGATAAACGCCGTCATTTTCCCGTTATGGTCAATCATTCCGGACGCCAGTTCAAAAAATGCCATTTCTCCTTTTTTCTCAGTACTTCTTCCATCTGGCGTGCGCATGCTGTCCATATCGTGAATCAGATAAATCAGCGTTACCTTCTTTTTTCTGACCAGATATTTTAGAAATGGAACGGCAAGCATGCTGACCTTCGGATACGTTGCAAGTGGATACTGCACAATCATTTCCGCGTTTGTTTCCGTTTTGCAGCAGACCCCAAACCAGTCCTTTACGACAACCACACACATCCTCAGCTTATCAAAAAAACCCTTTCCGTCTCCTTTTGTCACACGTATCGGTGTCCATCCGTTCTGAGTCAGTATCTGTGCGATATCATTCCTCGCTTTTGCGCCCGCATGATTTTCGTAATTTTCATGCTCGATAATCACATATTTTTTTCCCAATACAGATACCCCTTTCCATCCGTGTAAAACGACCGTCTGTCTCCTGCCGTTCTGTGTTTACCTTCTGTTTTTTCCTTTTTCTATTATTTTCCATATGGTTTTTTCTCTGAGTACCAGCAGCCCCACTGCGTAAACCACTGTGCCGACCGCTACCTGAACAGCAATTCCCTTTACGCCGTGGATATACCTGCCAATCGCCAGAACCACAGCCATCATGGTGATTCCGGAAATCAGAAACTTTATCGAATTTTTCAGCAGCGTTCCGCACGGAAACTCATTTCTTACAAAGTACAGCTGAACTCCCGTTACAACAAGTTCCGCAATCACGGTTGCAACAGACGCGCCAATGGACTGGAACCGGGAAATCAGACAGCTGTTAAGAATAAAATTCGTAGCTGCTCCTGCCGTAATAGAAATCGTGTACTGCGTCTGCTTCTGCGACGGCAGAAGATACTGATACCCGATAATATTGCTGAACGCGATCCACATGATAATCGGTGACAGCAGCGGCATCAGGATCTTTACCTTATCATAGCCTTCCCCGAAAAATACCGGAACGAAATTATCGGAAACTCCAATAATTCCAAATACCATCGGAACCGCAAGAATATAAGCAAACGCAAAGGATTCCTGCATATATTCCTGTATCTTTTTGTATTCCTTCTGCGCAAACGCAAACGACATCCGCGGCAGCATAACCGTACAAAGGGAGGTCACAACAGTAAGCAGCATTTTTACAATTTTCTGAGCCTGCGCATAATACGCAACCTCACTGTCGCTTCCCGTAATCGCGCCAATCATTGTTTTATCCATAACCAGATAGATCTGCGCCGCAATCTGCGGAATAAACAACGCGAGCGCCGGCTTTATGTGTCTTTTAATTCGAATCTTCTCTTTTCCGGGCCATATGATGTATTTTCTCAGATAGGTCCACAGAGACAGGCTCGCAATTAGAAGCGGAAGCGAATGCGCCATCACATACAGCCATACATCTCCGCTTTTCTTTACAAACAGGAAAATACACGCAATTCCTGCCAGACGGATAATAACATTCCGAAGTACGGTAAGCCGGAACTCCTCCATTCCCTGAAAGAACCACGCGACATCCCACATATTTGCCAGCAGATCCAGAAACTGAATCAGATACAGCAAACGATACACCCCGGTGAACGGAATAAAACAGGCGTATACTGCCATACTGACTGCCATTGTCGCAACTCTGAGAATTGTCAGTTCCCAGAATACCTCACTCCGCTTTTCTTTCGAGTTCTGCACATACGCGACTTCCCGCTGCCCATACATATTCAGGCCAATCGTACCTGCCAGAATAAAATACTGGACATTTGCCTGCGTCAGTTCATACTGCCCGACACCTGACGATCCAAGGATTCTTGACACATACGGAGTTGTAATCAGCGGCGTCAGTATTGTCAGCAGCTGATATAATACGTTATAAATATAATTTTTGGTAATACTTTTCTTTGCCGCCATTTATTTCTCCAAAAAGAAGGCTTCCATCTTTTTCGCTTCCTGTCTGATATCAAAGCCTGCCTGAGCAAACTTCTCACGGTTATCGCTCCGCGTTCCGGCTGCCGCAGCCATCAGCGCGTCTGCCCACACCTCTGGGGATGCGCCCAACGGCAGAAACTTCACTTCATCCGCAATTTGCGATTTTGCCGGAATCTGATCTGACACCACACAGGGCAGACCCGCCGCCTGCGCTTCCAGAATCGCGATGCTCAGCCCTTCAAATACCGACGGAAATACAAATACATCCATCGCCCACAGCAGTTCCTTCACATCGCTCCGCACGCCCAGAAAATGGAGCCGATCGCTTACGCCGTTTTCATCCGCCAGCTGCTTTACCTCCCCCAGGTCATCTCCCTGACCAACCAGCAGAAACACTGCGTCTGTCCCTCGCTTCCTCAGCTCCGCGGCAATCGGAATGAGAAATTTCTGATTTTTCTGAAAATGAAACCGTCCGACATGACCAATCACAGTCTTTCCTTCCAGTCCAAGCTGTTTCCGATACTGCGCTCTGACCTCCGTATTCATCACAAAGCTTGCGGCATCAATAGCGTTGTTCACAAGGCGGTACGTCGGATATCGGTCCATATGATCGGTTCCGAAAAACCAGCGATTCGCGTCCTCGGAGCAGGTCCAGTAATCCGTTGCCAGACGAAGCGCCTGCTTCTGGTTCATTCGATGAAGCAGCCCCCGCAGAAAGCTGTCCCCGTTCGCCGCATTGTGGCAGTGAAGAATCCGGCAGGAAATTCCGACCCGCTTCGCTTCTTTCAGATATTCAATGTTGGCAAGTGAACAGGTATTGAACCAGAATGCGGAATACTTTGCCCCATTCTGGTCAAAGAAGCAGCGAAGCGCCTGCCGGAACGCCGAAACGCCATCTTTTCTTGCCGGAATCCGAT
>CAJMMH010000218.1 GCA_905214365.1 uncultured bacterium | reverse complement strand
GGCTGGCGGAAAATCGGCCGTAAAAGCAAGTGCGGAAAAGACTCCGAGAGTACATATAAAAGGAATGGAGAACTGTTATGGATCATTTTGAACTTGTATCGGAGTATCAGCCGACCGGAGATCAGCCGCAGGCGATCACGAAGCTGGTAAAGGGATTTAAAGAAGGAAACCAGTTTGAAACGCTGCTTGGAGTAACCGGCTCCGGAAAGACCTTTACGATGGCCAATGTGATTCAGCAGCTGAATCGGCCAACGCTGATCATTGCTCACAATAAAACGCTTGCCGGTCAGCTGTACTCGGAAATGAAGGAATTTTTTCCAAACAATGCGGTTGAGTATTTTGTTTCTTATTACGATTACTATCAGCCGGAGGCGTATGTGCCGTCAACCGATACTTATATTGAAAAGGACTCCGCAATCAACGAGGAAATCGATAAGCTGCGCTTGTCAGCAACAACTGCGCTGACAGAGCGAAGGGATGTTGTCGTGGTTGCATCGGTTTCGTGCATCTATGGACTTGGAAGCCCGGTCGATTATAAAAACATGGTGCTGTCCCTGCGTCCCGGCATGCAGAAGGACAGGGATGAAGTGCTGCGCCGCCTGATTGATATCCAGTATGACCGCAACGATATGGATTTTCACCGGGGAACCTTCCGGGTACACGGGGATGTTGTGGAGATTTTCCCTGCGGACTGGGGAGAAAGTGCGGTGCGCGTCGAGTTCTTTGGGGATGAAGTGGATCGGATCTGCGAATTTGACCCGCTGACCGGCGATGTGAAGCAGGAGCTGAAGCATATCGCGGTATTTCCAGCGTCCCATTATGTAGTGGCGCCGGAAAAGCTATTGGCGGCAACCACAGCGATTGAGGCGGAGATGCGGGAGCAGGTGGCTCATTTCAAGCGCGAGGATAAGCTGCTGGAAGCTCAGCGGATTGAAGAACGGACCAATTACGATGTTGAGATGATGCGGGAAACCGGTTTCTGTTCCGGAATTGAAAACTATTCCCGTCATCTGTCCGGGCTTCCGGCTGGAGCGCCTCCGTTTACGCTGCTTGATTATTTCCCGGATGATTTTCTGATTATCGTGGACGAGTCGCATATCACGATTCCGCAGGTACGCGGGATGTATTTTGGTGACCGGTCGAGGAAGACAACGTTAGTGGATTACGGTTTCCGGCTTCCGTCGGCGCTGGACAACCGCCCGCTCAATTTTGAAGAGTTTGAAAGCCATATTAATCAGATGCTGTTTGTCTCCGCAACGCCCAATGTCTATGAAGAAGAGCATGAACTGCTCCGGGCGGAGCAGGTAATCCGTCCGACCGGTCTTCTGGATCCGGAGATTGAGATCCGGCCGGTTGAGGGTCAGATCGATGATCTGATTGCCGAAGTACGGAAGACGACGAAGGGCGGCAGTAAGGTTCTGGTCACGACGCTGACCAAGCGGATGGCCGAGGATCTGACGGATTTTATGCGGGAAGCGGGAATCCGCGTCAAGTATCTGCATTCCGACATTGACACGCTGGAGCGTGCGCAGATCATCCGCGATATGCGTCTGGACGCGTTTGACGTACTGGTTGGAATTAACCTCCTGAGAGAGGGACTGGATATCCCTGAGATTGCGCTGGTTGCGATCCTGGATGCCGATAAGGAGGGCTTTCTCCGTTCGGAGACATCGCTGATCCAGACGATCGGCCGTGCCGCGCGGAACGCGGAAGGGCATGTCATTATGTATGCCGATACGGTAACCGATTCGATGGATCGCGCAGTGAAGGAGACAGCGAGAAGACGTGAGATTCAGCAGGCGTATAACAAAGAGCACGGCATTACGCCGACAACGATCAAAAAGGCGGTTCGTGATCTGATCAGCATTTCCAAGTCGGCAGAGACGGTAAAGGATCGGCTGGAGAAGGATCCGGAGTCTATGGGCCGCAAGGAGCTGGAAAAGCTGATTGCAAAGGTAGTAAAGCAGATGAATCAGGCAGCCGCGCAGCTTGATTTTGAAACGGCGGCGATGCTGCGCGATCAGATGCGGGAACTGAAGGGGCATTTGGACGAACTGAAAAAATAAATCAGTCTGCAAAAATGACGAACCCGGAGACGGGAAGCAAAAAAACGGGAGAGAAACCATGTCAGAAAAGAAGTTTATAAAGATTCGCGGAGCAGCGGAGCACAATCTGAAGCATATTGATCTGGATATTCCGAGAGACGAACTGGTTGTTTTAACCGGGCTGTCCGGTTCCGGAAAGTCTTCGCTTGCGTTTGATACGATTTTTGCGGAAGGGCAGAGGCGGTATATGGAGTCTCTTTCCTCCTATGCGAGGCAGTTCCTCGGCCAGATGGAAAAACCCAATGTTGAGAGCATCGAGGGACTTCCGCCTGCAATCTCCATCGACCAGAAGTCTACGAACCGCAATCCGCGTTCTACTGTCGGTACAGTAACGGAGATTTATGATTATCTCCGCCTGCTTTATGCGAGAATCGGCATTCCGCATTGTCCGCAGTGCGGCCGCGAGATCCGCAAACAGAGTGTCGATCAGATGGTAGACACTCTGATGGCTTACCCGGAGAGGACAAAGCTTCTGCTTCTGGCTCCGGTTGTCCGCGGACGCAAGGGACGGCATGAAAAGGTACTGGAGCAGGCAAGAAAGAGCGGCTATGTCCGCGTGCGTGTGGACGGGAACCTGTACAGCCTTGACGAGGATATTACGCTGGATAAGAATATCAAGCATAACATTGAGATCGTGGTAGACCGTCTGGTGCTCAAGGACGGAATCCAGAAGCGTTTGGCTGATTCGCTGGAAAATGTTATGAAGCTGGCGGATGGTCTGGCAGTGGCAGAGATTGTGGGTGGAGAGACGATTTCGTTCAGCCAGAATTTTGCCTGCCCGGACTGCGGCATCAGCATTGATGAGATTGAGCCGCGCAGCTTTTCCTTCAACAATCCGTTCGGCGCGTGTCCGGAGTGCTTCGGTCTCGGATATAAGATGGAGTTTGACGAGGATCTGATGATACCGGACAAGAGCCTGAGCATTGATCAGGGAGCAATCGTTGTTCCGGGCTGGCAGTCAAGCACCGATGAAAAGAGCTATACCAGAGCAATTCTGAAGGCGCTGGCAAAGGAATTTGATTTCCGTCTGGATGTTCCGTTTTCCAGCTACACCAAAGAAGTACATGATGTCCTGATTTACGGAACAGACCGCTGTGTAAAGGTTCACTATCAGGGTCAGCGCGGCGTCGGCGTGTATGATGTGGTATTTGAAGGACTGATTAAAAATGTAGAGCGCCGTTATCGTGAGACCGGTTCCCAGTCCATCAAAGCAGAGTATGAAACCTACATGCGTTTCACGCCATGCAAGCTGTGCCGCGGACAGCGCCTGAAGCGGGAATCGCTGGCCGTAACCGTATCCGGTAAAAACATCTATGAGATTACAACGATGTCTGTTAAGAACCTCTATCAGTTTCTGAGGGAGGGGATGCAGCTGACTCCGATGCAGCAGACAATCGGCGATCAGATCCTGCGGGAGATCCGGGCAAGAATCCGTTTCCTGATTGATGTCGGTCTTGACTATCTAAGTCTGTCGCGGGCAACCGGTACGCTGTCGGGCGGCGAGGCACAGCGGATCCGTCTGGCAACGCAGATCGGTTCCGGACTGGTCGGAGTGGCGTATATCCTGGATGAGCCGAGCATCGGACTGCACCAGCGGGACAATGATAAGCTGCTTGCGACGCTGAAGCATTTGCGTGATCTTGGAAACTCTGTTCTTGTGGTCGAGCATGATGAGGACACAATGCGGGAAGCGGATTATATCGTGGATATCGGACCGGGAGCAGGTGAGCATGGAGGCGAGGTGCTTGCGGCCGGAACCGCGGAAGAAATCATGGCGTGTCCGCGTTCCATTACCGGAAAGTATCTGAGCGGCGAGCTGAAGATTCCGGTTCCGGAGAAGCGGCGTGTTCCGTCCGGCTGGCTGACGGTTGAGGGTGCGGCAGAGAATAACCTGAAAAATATTACCGTGAAGTTCCCGACCGGTGTGTTTACCTGTGTGACCGGCGTTTCCGGCTCCGGAAAGAGCAGCCTGGTCAATTCGATTCTATATCAGTCGCTTGCAAAGCAGCTGAACCGTGCAAGGACAATTCCGGGAAAGCACAAACGGATTCTCGGTATCGAGCAGCTGGATAAGATCATTGCGATTGATCAGAGCCCGATCGGAAGAACGCCGCGGTCCAATCCGGCAACCTATACCGGTGTGTTTGATATGATCCGTGATCTGTTTGCGTCCACGCAGGACGCAAAGATGCGCGGCTACCAGAAGGGCCGCTTCAGTTTCAATGTAAAGGGCGGACGCTGTGAGGCGTGCGGAGGCGACGGTATTCTGAAAATTGAGATGCACTTCCTTCCGGATGTTTATGTACCCTGTGAGGTCTGCCACGGAAAGCGCTACAACCGCGAGACACTGGAAGTGCTTTATAAAGGAAAGAGTATTTACGATGTTCTGAATATGACGGTTGAAGAAGCGATGACGTTCTTTGAGAATGTTCCGGCGATCCGCAGGAAAATCGAGACGCTTAACGATGTCGGCCTTTCCTATATCCGTCTTGGCCAGCCGTCTACCGAGCTGTCAGGAGGAGAAGCGCAGCGGATCAAGCTTGCGGCAGAGTTGAGCCGCCGCAGCACCGGAAAGACAATTTATGTGCTGGATGAGCCGACGACTGGCCTGCACTTTGCTGATGTCCATAAGCTGACAGAGATTCTGCAGCGGCTGGCAGAGGGCGGCAACACGGTAGTTGTCATCGAACACAATCTGGATGTCATCAAGACAGCGGATTATATCATCGATATGGGACCTGAGGGAGGAGACGGCGGCGGAACCGTTGTTGTCCAGGGTACGCCGGAGGAGGTCGCTGCGTGCAGTGCGTCCTACACCGGGAAGTACCTGAAGCGTTATTTGAAGCCTGTGGAGATAGTAGGTTACGAGGTCGATGAAGCAGGAAGCCCATTGGCTTA
>CAJMMH010000217.1 GCA_905214365.1 uncultured bacterium | reverse complement strand
GCGGGTCGCGCAAGCGACATTCTTCCATTCCGCTGCAGTGCGATCCGCGCGGAGTGTTTCTTATCGTATGGAAACGAAGTTTCCTATACGATAAGAAAACAGGCGGATGCTCATTTTGAGGAACATCCGCCTGCTCTGTTTCTTCATTTGTAACAATAGAAGGTTCGCAGAGCGTGCATTCTATTGTGTACGACACCGGCATTTTTGCAAGGTGTACTTTTTATTGTTGAAGGAAACGCCCGGGTCAGATTACTCCTCGCCGTTTTCTTCTGCTTCAGCTTCCTCGTCCAGTTCTTCGTCGATGTCCTCGTCCAGAATCGCTTCCTCTTCGGTAAGCTCTTCATCGGTTACATCTTCGTCAGCGGTTTCTTCCAGCAGCTCGTCATCCTCTTTGGATTTCTTTTCCGCTGCTGTAGCTTCTGCGGCAAGTCTTGCTTCCTCTTCTGCTCTGGCTGCGCGCTCCGCTTCCTCAGCGGCAATCATCGCATCCGTATTTAACTTGACATCGCGGTAACGTTTCATACCGGTACCAGCAGGAATCAGCTTACCGATAATAACGTTTTCCTTCAGACCGATCAGTGGATCAGCCTTACCCTTGATCGCTGCTTCCGTCAGAACCTTCGTGGTTTCCTGGAAGGATGCAGCAGACAGGAAGGAGTTGGTTGCCAGAGCAGCCTTGGTAATACCGAGCATTACCTGTTTGCCCTCAGCAGGCTTCTTGCCGGCTGCGATCAGCTCTTCGTTTAAGTCCTCGTAATCCAGAACGTCAACCATTGTGCCGGGCAGATATTCGGTATCGCCGCTTTCCTCGATGCGGATCTTCTTCAGCATCTGGCGAACGATAACCTCGATATGCTTATCACAGATATCTACACCCTGCAGACGGTATACACGCTGTACTTCACGAAGCATGTAATCCTGAACGGCGCGGATGCCCTTGATCTTTAACAGATCGTGCGGGTTTACAGAACCCTCTGTCAGCTCATCGCCGGCCTCTAATTCCTGACCGTCAACAACCTTGATACGGGAACCGTAAGGGATCAGGTAAGTCTTGCTCTCGCCGGTTTCCTTATTGGTAATGATAATTTCCCGCTTCTTCTTGGTATCCTTGATGACAGCAGTTCCGCCGAACTCTGCGATAATCGCAAGACCCTTCGGCTTTCTTGCTTCGAAAAGCTCCTCGACACGGGGAAGACCCTGTGTGATATCGTCACCAGCGACACCGCCGGAGTGGAAGGTACGCATCGTCAGCTGTGTACCGGGCTCACCGATAGACTGCGCTGCAATAATACCAACTGCTTCACCAACCTGTACCGCTTCGCCGGTCGCCATGTTCGCGCCGTAGCACTTTGCACAGATACCGCTCTTGGAACGACAGGTCAGGATGGTACGGATCTTCACTTCCTCCACAGGCTCGCCCTTCTTATTGACACCTGTTTCCATAATCCGTTTTGCACGGCCGGGTGTGATCATGTGGTTTGCACCGACGATCAGCTCGCCGTCCTTATCATAAATGTCTTCACAGGAATAGCGTCCTGTAATTCTGTCTTTTAAGCCTTCGATGGTTTCCTTGCCGTCCATGAACGCTTTTACAGACATGCCCGGAATCTTATCCTTGCCTTCTGCACAATCGATCTCACGGATGATCAGCTCCTGGGATACGTCTACCATTCGACGGGTCAGATAACCGGAGTCCGCAGTACGCAGAGCGGTATCGGACATACCTTTTCGTGCGCCATGGGCAGACATGAAGTATTCCAGTACGTCCAGACCTTCACGGAAGTTGGACTTGATGGGCAGCTCGATCGTACGACCGGTTGTATCCGCCATCAGACCACGCATACCTGCCAGCTGCTTGATCTGCTGGTTGGAACCACGGGCACCGGAGTCCGCCATCATGAAGATGTTGTTGTATTTATCCAGACCCTTTAACAGTACGTCGGTCAGCTCTTTATCGGTTTCCTGCCAGGTCTCGACAACGGCACGGTAACGCTCTTCTTCTGTGATCAGACCACGGCGGAAGTTTCTGCCGATCTTATCTACAGTCTTCTGAGCCTCAGCCAGCATCTCTGCCTTCTGTGCAGGCACAGTCATATCGGAAATGGATACGGTCATGGCAGCTCTGGTGGAATACTTGTAACCGATTGCCTTAACGTCATCCAGAACCTCTGCGGTCTTGGAAGCGCCGTGGGTGTTGATTACTTTTTCCAGAATCTGCTTTAACTGCTTCTTACCAACATGGAAGTCAACCTCCAGCTTTAAGAAGTTTTCCGGCTGGGTACGGTCTACATAGCCCAGATCCTGAGGCAGGATCTCGTTGAAGATAAATCTGCCCAGTGTGGATTCTACGAATCCTGTTACGGTCTCGCCCTCTGCATTGACCTTGCTCATGCGGACATGGATGCGGGAATGCAGGGTGCAGGCTTTATTTTCATAAGCCAGAATGGCTTCGTTTACGCTCTTGAAGTATTTTCCTTCGCCGACAGAACCGGGACGCTCCTGGGTCAGGTAATAAATACCAAGGACCATATCCTGGGAAGGTACGGCTACCGGTCCGCCATCGGAAGGCTTCAACAGGTTGTTGGGAGACAGCAGCATGAAACGGCACTCTGCCTGTGCTTCCTGAGAAAGCGGAAGGTGTACAGCCATCTGGTCACCATCGAAGTCGGCGTTGAACGCGGTACAAACAAGGGGATGCAGCTTGATTGCCTTACCTTCTACAAGGATCGGCTCAAATGCCTGGATACCCAGTCTGTGCAGTGTAGGTGCACGGTTCAGCATAACCGGATGCTCTTTGATGACATCTTCCAGAACGTCCCAAACCTGCGTATCCAGCCGTTCTACCAGCTTCTTCGCATTTTTGATGTTCTGGGAAATGCCTCTGCTTACCAACTCCTTCATTACAAAGGGCTTGAACAGCTCGATTGCCATTTCCTTCGGAAGACCGCACTGATAAATTTTCAGTTCGGGACCAACGACGATAACGGAACGTCCGGAATAGTCAACACGCTTTCCTAACAGGTTCTGACGGAAACGACCGGATTTACCCTTCAGCATGTCAGACAGTGATTTCAGTGCACGGTTACCGGGGCCGGTTACCGGACGGCCTCTTCTGCCGTTATCGATCAGAGCGTCTACCGCTTCCTGCAGCATTCTCTTCTCGTTGCGAACGATGATATCCGGAGCACCCAGCTCCAGCAGTCTCTTCAGACGGTTGTTACGGTTGATGATTCTTCTGTACAGGTCATTTAAGTCAGACGTTGCAAAACGTCCGCCGTCCAGCTGTACCATCGGGCGCAGATCCGGAGGGATTACCGGCACGGCATCCAGAATCATCCATTCAGGGCGGTTACCGGACTCACGGAACGCTTCTACAACTTCCAGACGCTTGATGATTCTCGCACGCTTCTGTCCGCTTGCATCCACCAGTTCATTTTTCAGGTCAACCGCTTCGGTTTCCAGATCGATGGCCTGCAGCAGCTCCTTAATGGATTCTGCACCCATGCCGACACGGAAACGGTTGCCCCAGGTTTCTCTTGCATCCTGGTATTCTTTCTCGGAAAGAACCTGCTTGTATTCCAGATTGGTGTCGCCCTTGTCCAGTACGATATAGGAAGCAAAGTAAAGCACCTTCTCCAGAACACGGGGGGACAGATCCAGGATCAGTCCCATCCGGCTCGGAATTCCCTTGAAATACCAGATATGGGAAACCGGCGCTGCCAGTTCAATATGTCCCATACGCTCTCTGCGGACGCTGGACTTGGTTACTTCAACACCACAGCGGTCGCAGACAACGCCTTTATATCTGATCTTTTTATATTTGCCGCAGTGGCACTCCCAGTCCTTGCTGGGTCCGAAAATCCGCTCACAGAACAGACCGTCCCGTTCGGGCTTGAGTGTTCTGTAGTTAATCGTCTCAGGCTTTGTTACCTCGCCTCTGGACCACTCACGAATCTTCTCCGGGGACGCAAGTCCGATCTTGATCGCATCAAACGTCATCGGCTGATAAACTTCGTTTTTTGTTTCAGACATCTTGGCACTCCTTTACATATCTTCGATTCGGCTTACTCTTCGTCAAAAGATTCCTCAAATCCGTCCTCTGCAGCATCTTCGGTGTAATCATCATCTGCGTTCACCAGCTCCTGTTTCTCGGAGTCGAATTCCTGCTTCTGATAACCCATCTTGCCCAGATTTTCTTCTTCGTTGTAGTTGTAGCCCTTGGAATCTCCTTCCATCTCATAGCGGTAATCCGTATCGCTGTAATCGACAGTTTCCATGATCTCAACTTCTGTATTATCCTCCCGCAGCACTCTGACATCCAGGCCGAGGGACTGCAGCTCTTTGAGCAGTACCTTGAAGGATTCCGGAATACCGGGTTCAGGGATGTTGTCGCCCTTGATGATCGCTTCGTAGGTCTTGACACGTCCTACTACGTCATCAGACTTCACAGTCAGGATCTCCTGCAGGGTGTAGGATGCACCGTATGCTTCCAGTGCCCAAACCTCCATCTCACCGAAACGCTGGCCACCGAACTGAGCTTTACCACCCAGAGGCTGCTGTGTTACCAGAGAGTAAGGACCGGTAGAACGTGCATGGATCTTATCGTCTACCAGATGGTGCAGCTTCAGGTAATGCATGTGACCGATGGTTACCATGCTGTCGAATTCTTCGCCGGTACGGCCATCCCGCAGTCTTACCTTACCTTCCTTGGAGATCGGAACGCCCTTCCAGAGCTTTCTGTGATCGCGGTTTTCATACAGATAATCCAGAACCTCAGGAAGCAGCTCTTCGCCATGCTTCTCTTTGAATTCATCCCATTCCAGGTTTACATAATCGTTTGCCAGTTCCAAGGTATCCTGAATATCTTTTTCGTTTGCGCCGTTGAAAATCGGGGTTGCTACGTTAAAGCCGAGGGCTTTTGCAGCCAGAGAGAGGTGAATCTCAAGGACCTGACCGATATTCATACGGGAAGGTACGCCCAGAGGATTCAGTACGATGTCCAGCGGACG
>CAJMMH010000216.1 GCA_905214365.1 uncultured bacterium | reverse complement strand
CGCCGCCCTGTCACGGCGGAGGTCAAGGGTTCGAACCCCTTTCGGGTCGCTGTTGGTGCAAGCCAACAAAACAATTTTATATTTGGGGTCTTAGCTCAGCTGGGAGAGCATCTGCCTTACAAGCAGAGGGTCATAGGTTCGAGCCCTATAGGCCCCATATGTACGCGTAGCTCAGCTGGATAGAGCGTCTGACTACGGATCAGAAGGTCGCGAGTTCGAATCTTGTCGCGTACATGTTCAGAGAGGCATCTTACGAAAGTAAGGTGCCTTTTGTGTTATATACGGTGCACCCCTTTCTAACCAGTGTGAGTTTGGAACGTCCAACAGCTAATTATATGGAACGGCTGCGGCTGATGCGGCAGACAGGTGAAGAGAAAGAAGAGTGAAAATGGAGAAAGAAGGGAATGAAAATGAACCAGAGAAAGTGCGGAGTACAGACCGGAAAGCTGGACGGTTGGGAATATCATCTAGCCGGAGATTTCCAGGCAAAGACGCTTTTCATTCAGTTCATGGACAAAGCTGAACTGGATTGCCTGCGGGAAGAAGTCAAGCTGGTTTGCGCGCTTACGTCAAAAACATCCAAAAATTCTGACGTGTCAGGAAATGCGCAGCCATTTTTGATGGCAGGAGTTGGCGTTACCGACTGGAACGCGCAGTTGTCCCCCTGGTACGCGCCGGCAGTACGCGGAACACAGGTCTTTTCAGGTCATGCGCAGGATACGCTGGATTTTTTGGAGCAGAGTCTGATTCCGGGTCTGATGAGCCAGTTCCCGGCGTTAGCGTCTGGCATCATTGAAAAAAGGAATGAAAATGGAAGCAATGGAGCGAAAAGTAATGGAATGAAAAGTAATGGAACGATTGGAATTGGAGGATATTCGCTGGCGGGACTGTTTGCTCTGTGGGCATCCTGCAAAAGCAGCAGCTTTCAGGGGACAGCAGCCGTTTCTCCTTCTGTGTGGTTTCCGGGATGGCTTCCGTTTTTGGCAGAACATCCGGTTCGGTCAGGCTGCGTGTATTTGAGCTTGGGCAGGAAAGAGGAAAAAGCAGGAAATCCAGTGATGGCGCAGGTAGGAGACGCGCTGCGGGAAACCAAGGAGATGCTGGATCAGAGATCAGATCAGAAGGTTTCAAGTATTCTGGAGTGGAATCCGGGCAATCATTTCTTTGAACCGCGTCGCCGGATGGCAAAAGGCTTTGCGTGGCTTCTGGAGGCTTTTTCAAACACATTCTAGAGCAGGTGTCCTTCTCTTGACGGTCACATAGAAATTTGCTATGATGATTTCAGTCAGATTATGGACAGGTTATTTTGGGCGGAGGCGCAAACAATCAGGAAAGATTGAGAGCGCAAAAGTCTGCAGAATGACGGAGAGGATGAGGAAAAAACGTATGAAATCAGGGGAAGTAACGGGGAGATTGCAGACACAGGCAGCAGAAGCCGGGAAAAAGCATCTGGTGTTTCTGGATGTACTGCGGACATTTGCATTTGCCTGCATTATTCTGTATCATTTTATGATTGAGCTGGAAATCAGCAATCTGTATTCATTTCCGGATCATGGAATCAGCTATGCCAATGCGAACATGCACATTGCGACGCTTGGTGTCAGTCTGTTCTTTATAGTATCGGGCGCGGGGCTGATGCTTTCGGCAAGACGCAGGTTTGATCTGAAAACTTATTATAAAAAGCGGATGACCAGGATTCTGATCCCGTTTTATCTGGTGTATTTTGGCTATTTGTGCTGGCGGTTTATCACAGAAAAGAGGCTGCCGTATGTGGAGGGGATTCCGGCATGGCGGTTTGTATTTACCCTTGCGGGCATGGACGAGTATATGAGCCTCTTTGGGGCTACGTTCAGCCTGGGAATCGGCGAGTGGTTCCTTGGATGTCTGGTTCTGATGTACCTGTTGTTTCCGCTTCTGCGCTGGTGTATGGAGAAGAACAGCAGAATTACCATGCTTGCGGCGACCATTTATTATGTAGTGCTGATTCTGGTATACCCGTTTCAGACGCCGGTGCATATGAATTTCTTTGTGAAAATCTATGAATTTTTGCTTGGTATGTATCTGATTACACGGTGGAACCGGATTGACCGGCGGGTTCTTTGGTTTTCCATACCGGTTGTTCTTATTTTTGTGTTCTGTCCGGTAGGAATTCCGATTCCGAACGGATTCCGGATTACGCTGCTTTCGCTTGCAGTCTTTTTACTGGTGATTCCGTTTGAATCGTTTTTGTCCAAACGAACGCGTCTGATTGCGGTGCTGAAGAAGGTGAGTACGTATTCCTTTGAGATTTATCTGGTGCATCATGTGGTGCTTCAGGGATGGAACAAGTGGTTTTCCGACGTGTACTTCCGGAAACAGGAGCTTCTTCTCCTGTTTCTGCTGGATCTGATTGTGATGATTCTGCTAGGAGTGCTGGTAAAGCAGATTGAGGAAAAAATTATTGCGAGGCTGAAATGACAGCCGGGAAAGGCAGTTGTGCAGAAACATGAGTGACAGAAAAGAAACGCAGATCGGAGATGAAATCAGGGACGCGTTGAATGATGCGCTGAAGCATGGCGATTTCAGTGGGCTGAATGACGCGATTTCCCATACCATATCGTTTGCGGTAAACGAGGTGCAGAACCATGTGGCGGAAGCCATGTCGGATGTGCAGGGAAAAGCCGGGGAAAAGGCAGGCGACGCGCTGCGCAGCGCGCAGGAATATGTGAACCGGACGATTGACCAGGCGGTTCGGTATGCTGATAAAAAGTCAAACGCACACAAGACACATCAGACCTTCCATACAGACCGTCAATCAGAAACATATCGTGGTGAGCCGGATGCGCAGACATTCCGGGATACGCAGACAACGCGGGAAGCGGGCAGAGCGTATGCGGAGGGAGCAAACCATACAACCGAAGGGATCAGCCATGCGGCTGTGTTCGGACGGGCTCCGATCCGGGTATCTGCGATTGTTTCAATCGTATTTGGAAGTTTGCTTCTGGCAGGATTCGGGATTCCGGCATTTGTGTCAGCGGCTCTGGGACTGGGACTCGGAATGTTCGGTGTCTTTCAAAGTCTTGGGTTATTCTTTTTCCTGCCGGTTGCGGCAGGAGGAGGCGCGCTGCTGTCCGGCGGCGTGCGTTCCCTCCAGCGGAGAAACCGGTTCCGCAATTATGTGAGGAGTATTGGAACTAAAACAATCTGCGCGGTGAAAACGCTGAGCCGTGCTGCAGGCCGTTCGGAGGCGTTTGTGCGGAAGGATCTGGAAAAGATGATCCGGGACGGATATTTCCTTCAGGGGCACCTGGATGATGAAAAAAGCTGCCTGATGATTACGGATGAAACCTATGAGCTGTATCTGCAGTCTAAGGAGCGCACGATGGAAGCGCGAAAGGCGCAGCAGGAGCAGCAAAGACAGCAGGCGCAGCAAGAGCGGCAGACTGGTTGGGATTGGCAGGATAAGCGGACACAGCCGGGCAGCACGCAGAATGCATCCCCAGAAAACGGCGGCGGACAGACCAGCAGCGGACAGACTGACGTATATGCGGGAACGGCAGATGACACCAAAATGCAGGGGCTGGACAAAGATAATGCGGATACCGCTCAGAATCAGAAGCAGAAGGAAATCATGGAGACAGGCAGACGGTATATGGAAACGATCCGTCAGGTCAATGATGAGCTGCCGGATCCGGTCATTTCGGAAAAACTGGATAAGCTTGAAAAAGTTGTCGGACTGATTTATGTGCGCCTGCAGAAGAGTCCGGATCAGCTGGCATCCATGAAGCGGTTTACAGATTATTATCTGCCGACGACGATTAAGCTGGTAAACGCGTACCGCGAATTTGATAAAAGCGAGATAAAGACAGAGCGAATGGAAGCGTCAAAGCATGAAATTGAGCAGACGTTAGATACCATCCTCTTTGCATTCGAACAGATGTTAGACAGTCTGTATGAAGAGGATACTATCGATATTTCCGCAGATATCCAGGTGCTTCAGACGCTTCTGGCGCAGGATGGGTATGTTGCGGACGGACTGCACGCGCAGACAAAGAAAACCGGCCAGGACAGCGGATTGACCGGAATGGAGGATATCTTTGAAGGCGTGTCTGGCGTACGGAAGCTGTAAAAGAAGGGAAAAACAATGACTGATCAGATGGAACAGAAAAATTCCGGACTGGAAATGTCAACGCCAACGCTGACGTTTGAACCGTTTGCAGAAGAAGTAAACGAAATCCAGAAGGAAGAAAAAGAACCGCCTAAGCCGGTGCATTATGAAGAAGAGGATCTTTTGACTGAGCAGGAAAAGGCGCAGGTGGAATCGTTTGCCGGAAAGATTGAGCTGAATAACACGACGATGATTCTGCAGTACGGGGCAGGCGCGCAGAAGAAAATCGCGGATTTCTCAGAAAAAGCGCTGGAAAGCGTACGGACGAAGGATCTCGGCGAAATCGGCACGGTGCTGAGCAGCTTAGTAAGTGAGCTGAAGGATTTTGACGCAGAGGAGGATAAGGGATTTTTCGCAGGCCTTTTCCGGAAGCAGGAAAACCGGATCCGGAGCCTGAAAGCAAAATATACCAAGGCGGAGGATCAGGTAAACCGGATTGTAGATACGCTGCAGACGCACCAGGTCCAGCTGATGAAGGATATCGCAATTCTGGATCAGATGTACGGACTGAATCAGAATTACTTTAAAGAGCTATCAATGTATATTCTGGCAGGGAAGAAGAAAATTGAAGCGTCGAGAAATCAGGAACTTGCTGGTCTGAAAGAAAAAGCACAGCAAACCGGAACGCAGGAGGACGCGCAGGCAGCCAGCGATTACGCGGCGAAGATCGACCGGTTTGAGAAAAAGATTCATGATCTGGAGCTGACCCGGATGGTTGCGCTGCAGATGGCGCCGCAGATCCGTCTGGTGCAGAATAATGACACGCTGATGACGGAAAAGATTCAGTCTGTGATTGTAAATACGATTCCGCTGTGGAAAAGCCAGATGCTGATTGCGCTTGGCGTGGAGCATTCCGGGCAGGCAGCGCAGGCAT
>CAJMMH010000215.1 GCA_905214365.1 uncultured bacterium | reverse complement strand
TGTACTCTCGGAATCTCTTATGCACCTGGCTTTGCGGCTGATTTTCCGCCGGAGACGTCTGAATTTTATCAACGTACGCACCGCGTACGCCTCAAAAATTCAGGCGCCTCCGACAAAAAATCCTCTCGCAAATTCAGGTACAATGAGATTCCGGGAGCACATGGTATCAAAATGGAGGAAACAGGATGAGAAGAACAGAAAGAAAGGCAGAAAATAATAGAAAACGAGGGATTACCGCATCCGTTCTGCTGCTTGCGGCTGCTGCCGGAAGCGTCTTTGGAAGCTGGAACGATGCAGCCGCAGGCGAAGAGAACGGACAGGAGGAGACGACGTTAGTGTACGGGTCCGCGGATTACACCCGCATCAATCCGGCGATGGATGAGCACTGTGAGATTAATGTGCTTCTGTTTAACGGTCTGACGGCGCACAACGGTGAAAATGAGATTGTCCCCGGCCTTGCGGAGTCCTGGGAGTATGACGAGGATGCCTATACCTATACCTTTCATATCCGGGACGGCATTTTGTGGCATGACGGGGAGCCGTTTACGGCGGAGGATGTGGTGTTTACGATTGAAGCAATCATGGATCCTGCTAATGCTTCCGAAAACGCGCCGGATTATGAAGATGTAGAGTCGGTAACTGCTGTGGATGACCAGACAGTTGTGTTTCAGCTGGATGAGCCAAATGCCGCGTTTCTGGAATACATGACAAGAGCAATTCTTCCGGAGCATCTGTTAGAGGGAGAGGATATGCAGGAGTCGGACTTTTTCCGCAATCCGGTCGGAACCGGCCCGTATAAGCTGGAATACTGGGATCAGGGACAGGCCATTTCGCTGATTAAGAATGAGGATTATTATCTTGGTGAGCCTGGCATTGACCGGATTGTATTTCAGATCACTGCGGATGACAATGTGCAGTCGCTTCAGCTGCAGGCCGGAGAGCTGGATATGGCGCTGCTGGATCCGCAGAATGCAGCGGTCTTTGACGGCATGGAGGATTTTGTCCGATATGATATGACAACGGCGGATTACCGTGGAATCATGTTTAATTTTAATAATGCATATTGGACGAAGAACCGGGATCTGATTCCGGCAGTCTGCTATGCGATTGACCGTCAGGCAATTATTGATTCCGTTCTTCTAGGACAGGGAATGGCTGCGTACGGTCCGCTGCAGCGGAACCGGTATAACGATGAAAACGTGGAGCATTATGAATATAACCCGCAGAAATCTGCAGAGATTCTGGAGGCGGCCGGCTGTCAGATGGGAAAAGACGGTTTTTATGAGCGGGACGGAGAACAGATTGGATTTGTAATCAGTGTGATGTCCGGCGAGCAGGACCGGATCAATATTGCCCAGGCAGCGGCGCAGCAGCTTCGGGAGGCAGGAATCAATGCAACGGTTGAAATCCCGGTACAGATGGACTGGGAAAATCAGATGGCGTGCCTGATCGGATGGGGCAGTCCGTTTGATGCGGACGACCATACCTACAAGGTGTTCGGTACCGGAAAGGGAGCCAATTATTCCGGATATTCCAACGCAAAGGTGGATGAAGCGCTGATCCGGGCGAGACAGACGACAGATGAGGAACAGCGGATGAAGTATTACGGGATCTTTCAGGAAGAGTTGGCGAAGGATCCGGCGTATGCGTTTATCTGCTACATTGACGCCAATTATGTAGTAAGTTCCAGAGTTCATGGCATTGATGCCGATAAGATACTCGGTCATCATGGCGTCGGAATTTTCTGGAATGTACAGGAGTGGACCATTGAGTAATGGAATACAGGAAAAAATGGCAGAAGGCTGTTTTCAAATACGCTCTGGAAACGGTCGGACTATGGGGTTCTGGTGCAGGGGACTGTTCCGTTTTCTGATCAGCATGCTGATATTGTCTGTCCTGCTGTTTTTTATGGCCCGTCTGGCGCCTGGAGATCCGTTGGTATCCTGGTACGGGGAACGGGTGCAGAAGATGAGCGCCGAAGAGCGGATGCAGGCAGAGGCGCGGCTTGGCTTGAATGAGCCGATTCCGGTTCAGTATGTACGATGGCTAAAAAACGCGCTGAACGGAGAATTTGGAATTTCCTATAAATACAAAACTGACGCGCTTTTTGTGATCCGGGAGCGGGCGGGAAATACGTTGCTTCTCGGAGGAACAGCCTTTCTTCTGACAGCGCTGCTGTCGGTTCTTCTGGGCGTATTTTGCGCTTCTCGGGAGAACCGGCTGTCGGACCGGCTGATCTGCCGTCTGGGAACGGTGCTGGATTGTGTGCCGCAGTTCTGGCTGTCGCTGCTTCTGATTTTTCTGTTTTCCGTGACGCTGCACTGGCTTCCGGCATCCGGGGCATATTCGACCGGAAAAGCGGCAGATATACCGGACCGGCTGCGGCATCTGATTCTTCCGCTTACGGTGGCGGTGCTCAGCCATTTGTGGTATTACGCGTACATGATCCGGAACCTGATGACAGAGGAACTGAAAGCGGATTATGTGCTCTGGGCGAGAGCAAGGGGCGTTGGCAGACGGAGAATCCTGTTCCGGTATTGCCTGATGAATATGCTGCCGTCTTACCTGAGCATCCTGGCTGTGTCGCTGCCGCATCTTGTGGGAGGGACGTACCTAATTGAGGTGGTATTTTCCTATCCGGGGCTTGGGACACTGGCATATGAGAGTGTCCGGTATCAGGATTACAACTTGCTGATGCTGACCGGCATGCTGTCGGGCGGAGCGGTTCTGCTGGCTGACGCGGCGGGGCGGTGGTTTGGCGGGAGAATTAATCCGAGGATGCGGCAAAACGGGACATGGGATGGAAATGGTTAAGAAAAATACATAACAAACAGGAGCAGTCAAATGGAAGGGAAAAAAGGAAACGGAAAGAAGGCAGCTGCGGTTCTAATAGTGATTACAGCCGGCTGTCTGATTTTTCCATTACTTCCGGTAAAGAATCCGCAATATATGGATCTTGTACACTGCAATAGGTCACCATGTCCGGAATTTCTGTTCGGAACGGACTCGATGGGACGGGATCTGTTTTCGATGATCTGGTCAGGAGGCCGGATTTCACTGCTGATCGGAATTGGAGCGGCCGCGATTTCGTTTGGGATCGCTGCAGTGGTCGGAACGGCGGCTGCCTGCGCAGGGGCGAGGACAGGGGAGCTTCTGATAAATCTGACAGATTTGCTGATCTGCATTCCGGAATTGCTGCTTGTGATGTTTCTGCAGGCAATTGCAGGAAAAGCAACGGTATTCAGTCTGATAGCTGTGATTGGTCTGAGCGGCTGGATGAGTATGGCGAAGGTAATTCGGACAGAGACGGTAAAAATCCGTTCAGCCGGGTACATAGAAGCGGCACAGTGTATGGGCGCGGGATTTTGGTATCAGCTGAGAAGCCATCTGCTGCCTAATTTTCTGCCTGCCGTTCTGTATATGGCGGTCATGAATATCCGCAGCGCAATTTTGATGGAGTCAGCGCTCAGCTTTATGGGGCTTGGCCTTCCGGTCGGCGTAATTTCGTGGGGAAGCCTGCTGTCGCTGGCGCAGAATGCAATGCTGACGGGAGCCTGGTGGATTGTTGTAATTCCGGGCGTGTTTTTAACAACGGTGCTTGTGTGCATTACGGACCTTGCGGGAGCGCTGCAGCGAAGAGGAAGCCGGAAAGAACAGAATCTGTAATGCGTATCGGAAATAATGTATTTGAAAAAGGCGGATCATGCATGGAAAATGATGCATGATCCGCCTTGGGTGATTAATGCCAACCGCCTGTAATTTACTGAGAATCCATTGCTCAGCCGCCGAACTGGTTCCAGTATCCCATGAAGAAGATGAACAGAACGATAATCGGCAGAATCTTTGATACATAAAAGCGCACGCCGGACGGGAACTTTACGCCGTCTCCGGCATTGGCTTCCGCAAGAAAATTGTTCCAGCCCCATCCGCGGCGGGAGACACAGAACAGCAGGTAAACCAGAGAGCCAAGCGGCAGAATGTTCTGGCTGACCAGGAAATCTTCAAAGCCGGAAATATCCATGCCGAGAATGGTGAAGCCGGATAGCAGGTTAAAGCCAAGCGCACAGGGCGCGGAAAGAATCAGAACAGCGATGCAGTTGACAACGACTGCCTTTTTCCTGCTCCAGTTCCATTTCTCAATGGAAAATGAGATGATGTTTTCAAACACTGCGATAATGGTGGATATTGCCGCGAATGAGAGGAACACAAAGAACAGAAATCCCCATACGCGTCCGAGCGGCATCTCGTTAAAGATATTCGGCAGTGTAATGAATACTAGGGAAGGACCGGATGCTGCAGCTACGTTGTAGGCGGAGCAGGCCGGGAAAATAATCAGGCCGGCAACAAACGCAACAAACGTATCGAGCGCGCAGATGCGGATGGCTTCCCCGCCCAGGGAATGGCTCTTGTCAATGTAGCTTCCGAAGATGGCGATGGCACCGATGCCAAGCGACAGGGTGAAAAATGCCTGTCCCATTGCGGCAAAAATGGTTTCGCCCAGAATCCATTTGCCGTCTGCATTGTAAACCAGGTTATGGAAATTGGGCTGCAGATAAAAGCGGAGCCCTTCGCCGCCGCCCTTTAGCGTCAGTGAACGGACCGCAAGAACCAGCATCAGAGCCAGCAGGCACAGCATCATCGGTTTCGTAACTTTTTCTACGCCATTCTGAAGACCCTGCAGGCAGACTGCCATCCCGATCACAATAACAACGGCCATAAACGCAAGCATAATTTCAGGCTGGTTCATCAGTGAGGAGAATTCGCCGGCAACGCCATCCGCGTCAAGACCGGAAAAGCTTCCGGATGCCATTTTAAAGCAGTACAGAATCAGCCATCCAGCGATTACTGTGTAGAACATCATCAGCAGGTAATTGCCTGCGAATCCGAACCAGCTGTAGATGTGCCATTTAGAACCCTTTGGCTCCAGCACATGAAAGGAACGCGCGATGCTCTTTTGGCTGGCACGTCCGACTGCAAGCTCGGTTACCATAACCGGCAGTCCGAGAATTACAAGAAAAACCAGATACACCAGCACGAAAGCCGCGCCGCCAT
>CAJMMH010000214.1 GCA_905214365.1 uncultured bacterium | reverse complement strand
GATAAACTGCGAAGCAGTTATTTGGTTATGAGCAAGTAGCGAAGCGGATTGCGAGTATCCGCTTGACTAAGGCGGCGGTAATAAACCGCCGCCCCCGCATACTGCTGTCAATTCCATTCAGAATACCGCAGCCTCTATTCAGGAACATTCCTTCGTTATCCTGCCTCCGGAAAACAGTTCTTTCAGCTTCCGTTCACAGTACAGGTATCCTGTGATCAGGAATATATCCGCCAGAATCCACGCCGCCGGGCTGGCAAAGCAGGCTCCGGTAAAGCCAAACAGTGGAATCAGGATAAACGCGACTGCGCTGCGGCCGATCATCTCGCAGACTCCTGCAAGAATCGCCAGCACCGAATATCCCAGTCCCTGGATGGTAAAGCGGATGGTGTTGACCAGGCACAGCGGAATGTAAAACGCGCTGTTGATGATCAGAAACTGCTTTACCTGCCCCAGAATCTCAATCTCATCCGCATCCAGGAACAGGAGCGCAACCTGTGTTCCCCATATGCTGAGCACCAGAAATGCCGCAATCGCGTATACGCAACCGAGCAGCGTTGTCTGCACCAGTCCCTTGCGGACACGGTCCATCCGCTTCGCTCCCATATTCTGACCGGCATATGTCGCCATTGTCGAACCAAGCGCGTCAAACGGGCAACAGCTGAAGCCCGAAATACGTCCCGCCGCAGTCATTGCCGCAACCGCTGACGAACCCAGTGTATTTACCGCGGTCTGAAGGATTACACTTCCGATCGCCGTAATGGAATACTGCAGTCCCATCGGGATTCCCATGCCGCAAAGCTTCTTCATAATCCGGCCATCCGGCGTCCAATCGCCGCTCTGCGGGTGAAGCACCTCCAGCTTCTTTATCATAAAAATCAGACAGCAGAAGCCGGAAATCAGCTGCGACAGCACAGTTGCCCATCCGGCTCCGGCAACGCCCATATGCAGGACATCAATGGAAATGATATCAAATACAATATTCAGACATGCCGCGAGAATCAGGAAAATAACCGGTGTGCGGCTGTCGCCGAGCGAACGAATCACTCCGGCAAGCAGATTATAAAGATAGGTTGCCGGAATACCGAGAAAGATTACAAAAATGTAGTCATAGGCCAGTTCAAAAATATCCTCCGGCGTATTCATCCAGTGCAGAATCGGACGGCACAGGACGCAGATAATTACAGTCATTACAATGGCAAACGCGCCCGCCATCCACGCGCTGTTTGTTACATAGCGCCGCATCGCTTTCGTATCCCCGGCTCCGAATGCCTGCGCGACCGGAATCGCGAATCCGCTGCAGACGCCGTTGCAGAATCCGATAATCATAAAGTTAATCGAACCCGTTGAGCCAACGCCCGCAAGCGCGTCCACGCCAATGTGTTTGCCGACAATGATCGTATCCACCATGCTGTAAAACTGCTGAAACAGCATCCCGCACAACAGCGGCACCGCAAATCCAAGGATCAGCTTTAACGGCGATCCTTTTGTCATATCCTTTGTTCCTCTGCCAGCCACTATTTTCCCCTCCATTTCCGGCTCACTGACGGATATTTTTCTCTTCCGGGAGCTTCCAGCTTTCCTGATAGCTCAGGCTCAGCGTATGATCCTCATGGAAGTCGATCGGAAGCCAGATATAGGAGCAGTCTTCAAAGTTTGCCGTATTGTGGCGCTCTGCCATATGAATATACAGATCGTCACAACCTTCTACCTTAAAGATCCAGGTACTCTGCGAATGGAAGGTCTGATGATCGGTATCGCCGATGCACGGATCACCCATGTCCTCCCACGGACCCATAACCGATTTTGCGCGAAAATACTTTGCCTGATTGAAATCCCAGGAGGTCAGATCCGACGTAATCATATAATACCAGCCATCGCGGTAAACCAGTGTTGCCGCCTCGCGCCAGAACGCGACATCCAGTCTGCGATATTCCTGTGTCATGGACAGGTAGTCATCGCTCAGCTTTACAATATGCAGGCAGCGGTCCTTTTCAACCTGTCGGTCATAAATATAGTAGCCGCTTCCGTCACGATCCTGGAATACCGTGCAGTCACGGACAAGTCCCTTATCATCAATCGGTCTGGTCGTCCCAAGCCACTGATAGCTTCCATTGACGGTATCACAGACAGCCACGCCCGCTTCCGCCGTTCCCGGCGTATCGCCGTGATCGCCCGGATATTTCACATAATGGCACCAAAGTACATATTTTCCGGTCTTCGGATTGCGCAGGATCTTCGGGCGCTCAAACCGCATCGGGCCGTACAGCTCGTTCTCCGGATCGGTGCTGCATGCCAGAATCACGCCTTCATAATCCCAGTGATACAGATCCTTTGACGCATACATGACCACGCCCTTTGTCGTTGTCTGCCCGCCCTTTCCATTTTTCTTATTCGGGAGACGGCGAAGCGCCATGCCGTACCAGTGATACACGCCATCCACATAAATCATACCGCCGTCGCTTGCGTTGATGATATGACCATCCGTATCGTACCAACGGACAAACTCTTCCTTCTTTCCGTTCACAAAGCTGTCGCGCGGCGCTTTTTCAAATGGAATCTTATCACTGCCGATAAACTGCACATACCGGAACTCCTGCACATGATGGCGGATAATCCAGTCAATGTAAGTCATCACGTAATGGGCTGTCAGCAGATATCCCATCGCGTTCATATGTCCGCAGAAATAATTGCGGCGGAACTCCTCATCATACTTCGGCGCATCGTGGAACAGATCAATTACATAGCAATTTTTCAGGCGGGCCGCAATTCCGTGCAGCGCCTCTGCATGCGCAGGCTCCGTCCAGTTATCACACGCTTCATCCGGCATCGTCATCAGGAAAAACTTCGCGTCCGGCTGCATGCTCTGCAGGCGCTGGATAATCTTCGCGTACCAGCCGACAAAGCTTCCGGCATTTTTTGTATAATCCTCCAGACAGATATCTGTTTTTGCAGAACCGACCTGGCCGCCGTACAGATCATTCAGGTTATTCTTTCCTTTCAGATCATTTACTCCCAACGCAATGATATATCCCTGCTTCAGATTGAACGGATCAAACAGATGTGCAATATCCGCGTTCGGCCCGGTATGCCCATCCGCATCCTGATACATATGGTATGCCGTCATACCGCCGCGTGAAAAATTTGTCACGGAAATACCGGAAGCACGCTCAATCTGCTTCCCCCAGGAATACTCATAAAAATCCCAGTAGCCCTTCTTTCCATTATCATAATACTCAAACTCTCCGCTTGCGAGGCTGTCTCCGATACAGCCGATGGTACGGAAAATATTCATCATACCGCCATCGCGGATCAATGTTTCCAACGGACGATCTTCCATCACTTTTCCTCCAATTATAGTCAAGCGGATATTCGCAATCCGCTTCGTTGCTTGCTCATAACCAAATAACTGCTGCGTTCCGGTTTCATTATAGGCAAGAACATATCCGCTGTCAAATAAAAAATCCCTGTCCGGCGCGTATCTTTTGCGCGATCCGGTCAGGGACTTATCGGCTCAATAAATTTTCTGGATCCTATTACTGCTGAAGAAACACATCCATTGCTTTTCCATCCGCTTCTTTTAATTCTATGCCGAGCAGTTTTGCGTAGGTCGGCGCTTCATCGATTACACGTCCCCGCTCAAGCAGCGTATGCTCGCAAAAATCCGGTCCTTTTGCTACAAAAACCGGCTGCGGGCCAAAGTCCGGCAGATAGCCGTGCGTTGCGCGTCCTGCCCGGTAATCATCCGCATGAAACTGCTCTACCAGCGGGCGGGCAGCCACGTCGCTGAATGAGGTATATCCATCGCTTTCTACGACAAAGGAAAAGCCTCCCCACAGATGCTCCTGCTCCTTTGCCTCTTCCGCGGTAAAGACCTGGCCGACGCCGTATACCCCTTCCTGCTGCAGCTCCCTCAGGCAGTCATACACCCGCTGCTTCAGTCTTTCATCCTCCGGATGCTTCAGATAAATCAGCGCAGACATGGCATTGGAAAACGCGAATGCTTCCCAGTCTGTCACAGTTCCGTCTTTATCCACTGACAGCAGGCCGGCATTTGCCAGCAGCACATTCAGCCGGATGACGCGGCGAATATCCCGCTGGCCATGATCGCTGACCAGCACCAGATTGGTCTGCTCCAGCACACCTGCTTCCCGGCATGCGTCCATCAGCTGCCCGATATAACCATCCAGACGGAATGCCGCATCCTCTGTCCACGGGCTGAATACGCCGTGCGCATGTCTCCAGCTGTCAAACGTCCCGGTATGGACAAACAGCAGCTCCGGCGCATGCTCCCGGATCACATCACACGCCACATGGATGTTGAAATCATCCACCATCGGCCATTGCATGAAGTACTTCTTTCTGCCCTTTTTATAATCTTTTGCAAGCAGATATTCGTTCCGTTCAATCAGATCCAGCATTTCCTCACTGGAACCAGCATCCCGGAAGCTGCTGCGAAGCGTATCGCCCGGATTCGGCATCCAGTATTCCGCCATCAGCCAGTCCACGGACGGATTTTTAGCTGTTCCAGGCCAGGATACAGACGCGGTATGATAGCCCGCTTTTTTTGCCGCCTCAAAAATATCTTCTACTTGATAGGAATCGGAAAACCACAGCCAGTTCTGATCCTTATTGGACGTGGTAAATGAAAAATTGGAGGTAACACCGTGCGTTCCCGGCCAGCACCCGGTAATCATTGAAATATGTGCCGGGTATGTCACTGACGGATAAATTGTCCGCATACCCTTTACTGCCTCGCAGCCTCCCGCCAGATACTTCTGAAAATTCGGAAGGCGGCGCAGACGGTCAATATCCTCACAAACCATCGCATCCGCTGAAATCACAATGATACGTTTCTTTTCCATAATTGAAGGCTCCTCTCTTCGTTCTGCAAAACTGCTCCGGGCTGTTTTTACATGACTGTCCGCGCCCCGCTCAAACAGCAACGTTTTTCCAAACAGAGACAGAAGCCGTGGTTGCTCCGCTGCCATTCTGCCTCTGTTTGTTCTTACTTAATTTTTATTTTTATCATTTTTCTATTTTTATCGTTTTATTTCAACAAATCAAGGAAGTCCCCTGCTTCAATTGCGAAGAGCAATAAGCAGTGGGTGG
>CAJMMH010000213.1 GCA_905214365.1 uncultured bacterium | reverse complement strand
CTTACTCGCTCAGGCTGGCACCTTCCTTTTTCAAGGGGTTGCCGTGACTTCACAGATCCTATGTATCTCCATCACTCTGAATAAAAGGGTATGATAAAAATATTCTGCTATACCTCCCGCAAAGGTCTCCCTTTGCTGAAGGCAGATATGATTATAACGTCTTTTCCTGTGTTTTGCAATAGTTTTTTTGTTTTTTTATGAGCTTTTATAAGATTTCCTGTTACTGTTTGAGCGTAGCGTAAACAGTAACAATTTCTTCCTGCTGATCACGGAAATGATTTTTCAAACACACCCTGACCTCGGCTGAACGCTTCTGCGGCGCAATTTTGCTCTGCCGCAGGATCATTTCGCTCTGCGCCGTGTGTTCTGCATAAAAAGAATCCCGCCGTTTCACAGCGGGATTCCGGCTGCAGATACGCTGCAGAACGATTCTCTTTACATACATCCGACCTTCAGACGGAACTTGCGGATCTCTTTCTCGGACTCCACAATCTCAATCACACCGCCAAGACTCTGGAACTTCTCCGCGAAATCCTCATAACCGCGCTTGATATACTGGATATCCTCAAGAATGCTGATACCATCGGCAGCAAGCGCTGCAATAACAAGCGCTGCTCCAGCGCGAAGATCCGGAACCGCTACCTGTGTTCCGCTCAGCTGCTGGATTCCGTTGATAATCGCGATATTTCCCTCAACATGGATATTGGCTCCCATACGGGAAAGCTCGTCCACATAGCGGAAGCGGTTCTCAAAAATACTTTCAGTCACAACACTGGTTCCCTCGGCAAGCGCAAGGATCACAGACATCTGCGGCTGCATATCGGTCGGGAAACCCGGATACGGCATCGTATTGACTGACGTGGAGTGAAGACGTTCCTTGCATACCACACGCACCGCATCATCAAACTCAGAAATCTCGCAGCCGATCTCACGAAGCTTGGAAGTCAGACAGTCAAGATGCTTCGGAATCACATTCTTTACCGTAATATCGCCTCTGGTTGCCGCTGCGGCAAACATAAACGTACCAGCCTCAATCTGATCCGGAATTACACTGTACTCAGCTCCGTGAAGGCTCTTGACACCGGTAATGCGGATGACATCTGTACCCGCTCCGCGGATATTGGCTCCCATGGAATTGAGCAGATTGGCCACGTCAACAACATGCGGCTCTTTTGCAACATTTTCCAGGACAGTACGTCCCTCGGCAAGACAGGCAGCAAGCATCACATTAATGGTCGCGCCGACAGAAACCTTATCAAAATAAATTCTTGCACCGACAAGACGCTTCGCATCAACAACAATCATACCATTGCGGATGCTTCCGGTCGCACCAAGCGCGCGAAAACCTTTCAGATGCTGGTCGATCGGACGGCTTCCGATGTTACAGCCTCCCGGAAGGGATACTTCAGCATGATGGTACTTTCCAAGCAGCGCTCCAAGAAGATAATAAGAAGCACGCATCTTTTTTATATAATTATTATCAACAACATAATTGCTGATTGTTCTTCCGTTCAGCAGCGCACAGTGTCTGCTTCTGCGCTCGACGATTGCTCCTGTTTCTGTAATCGCCTCCAGCAGCACATTGACATCATTTACATCGGGCAGATTGGAAATTGCAACGGTATCGTCTGCCATAATCGCTGCAGCCAGAATCCCCAGTGCCGCATTCTTCGCACCGCCTATTACAACTTCTCCAACCAGCGGATTTCCGCCCTTAATCATATACTGTTCCATAACTTACTCCCTATGTGTCCTTGCCCGCAGCAATAGAAATTCCGACCCGGCCAACAAACAGCCGGACTGCCGGGGCAGCCGCCGGGGTCAGGCATGCCTGACTTCGATTTTCATCATCATTATAACATAGATTAAAATTTTGTAAACCTATTTATGAAGGATTTATGAGCAAAAACGCATGATATCGTAATCTTTGCAATATTTTTGTAATAAATGTACAGAACTTTTGTTTTTATTTTTGGCCTGTTATCCCCTGGAGCGGAAGAAATCCCGCAGTTCATCCACAATCATGCCCGCGTTTTTCCCCTCTTCATCCACTGTAACATCTGCATATTTTTCGTAAAGAATGGTCCGCTCCCGGTACAGATCCTCAAAGGTCTGTCCCTCGGCAATCGCGACGCCGCGTTCCTTCAGATCGCCGAGACGCTCTAGCAGCGTATCCATTGATACCTTCAGATAGACAACCGTACTGATCTGTTTCAGATGTTCCATCGCTTCTTTTCCATAAATCACGCTTCCGCCTGGTGAAATCACAGTATTTTCCACATTAATTCCGGCGTTGACCTGATTCTCAATCGCAAGGAACCCGTCTAAGCCGTCGCGCGCAATGATGTCCATCAGCAGACATCCTTCCTGCTCCTGGATCAGCAGATCCGCATCGACAAAATTCATTTTCAGCCGCTTTGCCAAAAGAACTCCGACAATGCTTTTTCCACTGGCAGGCATACCAATCAGCGTAATATTCATGTGTTTTTTCCTGTCGGCTTTCCGTTCTGCACCGGTTTTGCCGTTCCTTTCTTTGCTTTGTTTTTTCCGGTTGTTTTCTTTTTTCTTACACTGTATCCAAAGGTTCCGAGTACCGGACCAAGCGCCGTGTACTCCCCATGCGAATACGCTGCCAGGCGCGCGCGGTTCAGATCAAGCTTTCCGGTCTCATCCAGACATGCATCATCTGCCTGCACTGCCGTTACCTCGGCAAGAAACATATCGTGGCTTCCAAGCTCAAGCACCTGTGTGACATGGCACTCGATATTGACAGGGCTTTCCGCAACCACCGGAACGGAAACGCTCGACGCCGCTCCCCTGGTCAGACCTGCGGTTTCAAATTTATCCTCGTTCCGTCCGGAACGCACGCCGCAGTAGTCAGCTGCCCGCACCAGTTTCTCCGTAACCAGGTTGATTACAAACTCCCCGTTCGATGTCAGCAATTCATGGGAATACCTGGACTTGCGGACTGAAATATAAGTCATTGCCGGATCGGAACATACCGTTCCGGTCCAGGCAATTGTAATCAAATTGTCTCTTCCGTTTTTATCAGCAACGCTGACCAGAACCACCGGGCACGGATACAGCATATTTCCCGGTCTCCATATCTGTTTTGCCATACTTTCTCCTGTTCTTTCCGGCATATATCGCAGCCGCTTCCGCATTTTTTCTGCGGCACGGTACCTGCCATTTTCCGGTTACTGTTCATGCTGCGTTCAAACAGCAGCGTTTTCTGTTCAGACGCCTACCCCCTGCTGCATCAGCTGCAGACCGTTCATCAGCGCCGGAATCAGCTGCTTCTTTCTTGACACGACACCTGGCAGATACAGAATGCCATCCTTTGCCGCCCTGCCAAACGCGTACTCCAACAGCTTATCCATACTGTTGTCGCCGCAGCACAGCAATACAGTGCTCTCATCCAGAATACTGGTCAGCATCAGGAATACCATGTCCACTCCCTGCGCTTTGATTGCCTGCTCCATATACGGAAGCAGCTTTTCCTGCATCTCCTCCAATTCATCCTTATTCATCGAACTGATCTGACCAACCCCTACTTCTTTTCCTTCCATACTGAACCGCTTATAGTCCTGGAAGAAAATCTGCTCCGCTGTCTTGTTTTTCAGGTTGCTTCCTGCTGCAAACATCTCACGCGCAAAGGTCTCCAACTCAATTCCTGCCAGCTTTCCAAGCTCGGTTGCCGCATACCTGTCGATTGCCGTACAGGTAGGCGAGCGGAACAGCAGCGTATCAGAAATGATCGCGCTGCACAGCAGGCCTGCTGTCTGCTGCGAAATTTCAGTTCCATCTTCTTTGTACATCTGGTAAATGATGGTTGCCGTGCAGCCAAGCGGCTGGCTGCGGAAGTAAACCGGCGCCATGGTTTCAATCGTACCAAGCCGGTGATGATCCAGAATTTCCAGAATTTCCGCGTCTTCAATTCCCTTCACAGCCTGTCTTGATTCATTGTGATCGACCATAATCACCTGTTTTTTGCGCGCTTTCAGCAGGTTTCTGCGGGAAATCATGCCGATATACTCCCCGTTTTCACTGATAATCGGGAAGTCCCGGTGTCGCAGATTCGCCATAGTGTCGCGGATATCGTCGATATAATCCGTCTCCATAAACGTGACCAGATGATCCCGCTTCATATAATAACTGATCGGCATGCTCTGGTTGATAAAACGTGCCGCGGTAAAGGTATCAAACGGCGTACTGATGATCGTGCAGCCTTTTTCCTGCGCCAGCTTGAGGATCGTTAAGGATACCGGAGCTCCCTCGCAGACAACGATGCAGGCTGCCCCCATCTCAATCGCGCACAGCTGGGATTCATAACGGTTTCCAAGCAGCACCAGGTCGTTTTCCTCAATATAGCTTTCCATCAGATCAGGATTGGCCGCCGCGATCAGTACCTTGCCCTGCGTATAATACGCGCGCTCATCACCGGTAATTACCGTTCCGTCAAGTGTCTCAACGATGTTGCGGTATCTGGTATGCGCTGCGGACAGCACCTTATTATCATAGCCTTCCATAAATGACTGCGTAATATCCGTCACAGAAATCAATCCCTTCAGGCAGCCGCGCATCGTAATCGGAAGTGTCACGACACCCTGCTTCTGCATCAGATCCCATGCCGTTTTCAAAGAAATATTTCTGGAAACGCCCTCTGTTTTGCGGATTTCAATATCCGTCACCTGGGTACGGACATCCTCAATCAACTCCGGATCTTCTGCTTTGAAATAATCCAGTACAAATCTGGTTTCTTCATTAATCCGCCCTGCCCGGCAGGCAAGATAATTCCGGTCCGGATCCATTTTATTTTTGAGCTGCGCATACGCGATTGCGGAACAGATTGAATCGGTATCCGGATTCTTGTGTCCTACAACAAATACTTTTGCTTCTTCCTTCATGCAAGGCTCCTTTCTGTGCATTTTTTCCAGTTTCACTTCTCATTTTTATTTTTTTTTGGTGTTTTTCCTGTTTGTTTACATTTTATTCATATTTTGTTCATATCTTTACAGTACTATACAAACATAAAGAAATGATTCTTCTTTCATTTCTTTGTCGCATTTGCATATTTTTTCATAATCCCCCCGGTATCTCCCTCAAGGTATCGGGGGCTC
>CAJMMH010000212.1 GCA_905214365.1 uncultured bacterium | reverse complement strand
CTGCGCGTATCCGCCGCCGGCCGCTCCACCCTTCACGCCGAAGCACGGACCAAGCGACGGCTCTCTGAGAGCCACCAGTGCTTTTTTTCCAAGCTGGTTCAGCGCCTGCGTCAGACCGATGCTGATCGTTGTCTTTCCTTCTCCGGCCGGGGTTGGATTAATCGCCGTAACCAAAACCAGCTTTCCGTCCGGTCTGTCCTTCACACGCTCCCAGAGTTCATCGGAAAGCTTTGCCTTATACTTGCCGTACAGTTCCAGGTCGTCCTCTGTGATTCCGTACGGAGCCACAACATCACGGATATGGGACATTGGTGTTTCCTGTGCAATCTGAATATCACTCTTCATTTTCTTCTCCTCCTCTTCGGGTGTACTTCCGCTGCTGCCCTGCAGGGAACCTTCCTGATTCGATAACATGCTTTTTATCAGCAGGTACTTTCAAACTCTTCCATCGTCATCAGCACGCGGCGGGGCTTTGTTCCCTCCTCTTCGCTGACAACTCCGGCCTCCGCGAGCTGATCCATGATTCTTGCCGCACGGTTAAAACCGATTTTGAACATCCGCTGCAACATACCAATTGACGCTTTTTCCTTTTCGATGATAAACCTTCCGGCCTGTTCAAAATACTCGTCCCGGTCAGCCGCTTTCGCGCCGCCCGCACCTTCTGCGGAAGATGCGTCCAATGATATATTCGGATCCTGTCCGCCGCCAATGACGCCCTTCTGCTCGCTCAGGAACTTTACGACATCCTGTACCTCTTCATCCGATACAAAGCAGCCCTGTACGCGAAGCGGCTTCGGATATCCGGACGGATAAAACAGCATATCACCTTTTCCAAGAAGCTTCTCAGCGCCGTTCATATCAATAATGGTGCGGGAGTCGGTTCCGCTGCTGACGCTGAACGCAATCCGCGACGGAACATTGGCCTTGATCAGTCCGGTGATGACATTGACGGACGGACGCTGCGTAGCAATTACCAGATGGATGCCTGCTGCTCTCGCCATCTGTGCCAGACGGCAGATTGCATCCTCTACATCACCAGGCGCAACCATCATCAGATCCGCCAGCTCATCCACGATAATCACAATCTGCGGCATTTTCTTCGGGGCATCCGGCCCTTCCGCTCCATCGCGGAGCGCTGCATCTACCTTTTCATTGTACCCCTTCATATCGCGTACCCGATACTGAGCAAATTTCTGATAACGATCCGTCATCTCTGTCACTGCCCAGTTCAGCGCCCCGGCCGCCTTTTTCGGATCAGTAACGACCGGAATCAGCAGATGGGGAATGCCGTTATAGGCGCTCAGCTCTACGACCTTCGGGTCAATCATAATCATCTTGACCTCGGATGGCTTTGCTTTATAAAGAATACTCATGATAATGGTATTAATGCACACAGACTTACCGGAACCGGTTGCTCCGGCAATCAGCAGATGAGGCATCTTGGCAATATCGGCAAGAATGACACTGCCGGCAATATCCTTTCCGGCTGCAAACACCACCTTGGACGGGTGCTTGCGAAACTCATCGGTATCTAACAGATCCCGCAGCGCAACGGGCTGCTTTTCCTTATTCGGAACCTCAATACCAATTGCCGCTTTTCCGGGAATCGGTGCTTCCATACGGATATCCGCGGCCGCAAGATTCAGCTTGATATCATCGGTCAGCGATACAATCTTGCTGACCTTGACTCCCTGCTCCGGCTGCAGCTCATAGCGCGTTACGCTCGGTCCGCAGCTGATATTGGTAACGGTAACACCAACGCCGAAATTCTGCAGTGTCTGCTGCAGCTTCATCGCCGTCTCCTTCAGACGGCGGGAAGTTTCCTCCCTTGAAGTTCCGCTGACGCTTCCTTTTTTCAGCATGGAAATCGGCGGGAACTCATATTCCTTTGGCTCAATGTACTCTTCCGGCACAATCGCGCCTTCCCGTTTTTCGGCAAGCTCTCTCTTTTTCGCCTCGCCAGGCTGCTTTTTCTCGCCCGGAAGCCCGTCTAACTCTACGGTAATGACCTTTCCGGTTGCTGTACGGACCGTCTTTGTCCGGTTTTCCTGAACAGTTTCCCTGGCCGCAGTATTGGAGTAAGAATTTTTCTCAATTACCGTCGGTCCGGGCTGCCCCATATCGCTGACCGGATCAGGCGGAAGTTCCTGTTCATACTGACTGCCGGAAACACCGGCCTCAGATTGACCGAAAGCAGATTGGTCAAAGGCGCTGTCCTCTTCCCGGTCAGAACCGGCAGACATTTCATCCTCCGAATATCCACCGTATCCTGCATCTTCATATCCGTCATACGCAGGGTGACTGGTTTCATCCACGCGATACCCATCATCCTCGTCAGGTTCGTCGAAATATGCCTCTTTCTCTTCACAACAGCGGTTGTCTTCCGGGTCTTTGAGCCATTCGTCCGAAATGGACGCGTTCCGGTACGGACGCATTTCTTCTTCAAAATCCACCGGTTCCCGTTCATCTGGTTCTTCGCCCGGCTCTTCCTGTGTCAATCCGGTGATCACCGGCTCCGGAATCGGAGCTGCTTTCTGCTTTGAAGAATCGGACTGTCCGGACGGATGAACTGCCTGTCTGAGAATATCGTCTTCGGAAACATCAAACGCATCATTATCATCCCAACCATCATCGTACCCTTCCATCTCTTCATACGCGTACTCGTCTACCGAAGCATTGCGGTCTAACGCGCTCAGTTCCCGCGCTGTCCGCGACTCTGCCGCCGCGTCAACAACTGCTCTGCGGCTGATCCCGCTGTCAAATAAAATTGCCCCATCCGAAGGTGCACGCTTTCTGCGCCGTCCGCCTTTCGCGGATGCCGGTTCCTCATCCGGCTCAACAATGGTATCGCCGATTCCGCGGACAACGGTTCGCTGCCACTCCTCGCGGACTGCGATTTCCCGCTCTCTCGCTGCCTCAAGCTCTTCAATCCGTCTGCGGCGTTCCTGCGCGCGGAGCGTCGTCTCCCTCTCCTTGCGGAGCAGGCGCTCACTGACCTGCAGCTCATGCTGTTCCCGCATCTGCACCCGATGCTTCTTCACTGAATTACGGACACGGTTGGAATTGTCATACATATCACTGACCAAGGAATGACCAGTCAGCATCACAACGCCGATCAGAATGACCGCAAACATAACAATATATGTACCGATTGTTCCGAATACCGGTGTAAGCCACCTGGCAACCGCGCTGCCGAAAATTCCTCCGTCAAAAGCTGCTAACGAAGCAATGACAACCGCCGCGAGCACAAACAGCAGAATGGAAGCCAGCCGAAATCCGGTCAGACGGCGGATCCTGCCGAACACCAGACAGCAGACGGCCCCGAAAAAGAAGAACGGAAGCAGATACGACGCAGCCCCAAACAGATAAAAAACACCGGTTTTCAGCCAGTGAAGAGAATCTCCCTGCTTTTGAAAGCAGCAGACAAACAAAACAATGGAAAAACAAAATGCTGCAATAACCAGTACCTCCTTCAGCAGGGAAAAGCTGTAAACAGGAGTTTTCGGCTGCGGAACCGGGATTGTCGTCTTCTTCTTTGCGGAAGCTGAGGACTTCGCGGTCTGCGTTTTCTTCCTGGCTGTTGACTTTCCTGACGAAGTCTTGGCAGCCGTTTTCTTTTTTGCGCCTGCGGCTGTTTTTTTTGTCTTTGCAGTCTTTGAATTGGCAGCAGCCATGATAACTCTCCTCTCCTGATATCAATTGTCTGCCGGTATCTTCTGTACCGGCAGCACAAATCACTTCTTTTAATTATAACACACATGTTTGGTATTTTCAATCAGTTCGTGAAGTTTTCTCACTGCCGACGCAATGCCGCCCATCTCGCAGATCAGCCCTTCCCTTACCGCCTCTTCGCCGACCAGGATCGAACCGACATCCCGCGTCAGCGTCTCTGTATCGAGCATCAGCTCTTCTAAGCGATCCTTTCGGATTTCGGAATGCGACAGGATAAACCCGGTAATCCGGTCCTGGATCCGCCGAAAATAATCATAGCTCTGCCGGACACCGATAATCATTCCATTCAGGCGGACCGGATGAATCATCATCGTTGCGGTCGGTACAATAAAGGAATAGGATGTGCTGACTGCTAACGGCACACCAATGGAATGGCTTCCGCCGAGCACCAGCGATACGGACGGAATCGATAGTGACGCAATCATCTCGGAAATCGCCAGTCCCGCCTCTACATCACCGCCTACTGTATTCAGCATCACCAACAGCCCGTCTGTCTTCTTTTCCTCCTCTAGCTTTGCGAGCTGCGGCAGCACATGTTCATATTTAGTTGTCTTCACATTAGATGCCAGACATTCATGCCCCTCGATCTCACCGATGATATTCAGCAAATGAATCCGATGCCCGGTCCGTTCATCCGCCATCTCAATCTGTCCGGTCTCCCTAATTTCCTCCTGCACATCTGCTTCCCTGCCGGCCTTTTCTCCGGTTTTCCCAGCTTCTGACCTGTCATTCTGTTCTTTCTTTTCTTCTTCCACAGTCTCTCCTCTCTAAACGGACACACCGCCTGTCAGCAATATCACACTTCGCATAGAGGATTGACGGCTGCCGCAGATATAGTATTTCTCCGTGCAGTCCTTTTATACAAAGAAAGAGACCGCGCAAAGCAGTCTCTCTTGTCTTTTGGGGCGGTCAGCGGTCCATCTCGGACTTTCTGCCGGTTGACTTATGTTCGCGGATGATGCCGTTGATTTCACGAAGATCGGTATCAAGCAAATCGCCCGGAATGGTATTTTTCAGGGCGCTGGTTGCATTTCCATACTCCAGAGCGCGCTGATAATCGTCCTCTCCGGAAAGAAGTCCATACAGAACGCCGGATATGTACGCATCTCCGCTTCCGATCCGGTCTACGACTTCAATATCGCGATACGGCTCTTCCTCATAATAACAGTCATTCTTTGCGCTGTAAATCACCGATCCGAATGTATGACGCTTCGGGCTGTGAACAATACGCTGGGTAGACGCAACGATCGAAATCGGATACTCATCCGCAAAGCTCTTCATAATTGAACGGACATCTCCCTCTTTCAAGAATGTCAGCCTCGCTGTATCCTCGGAGCAGAAAAATACATCAACATATGGAAGAATCCGTTCAATGCAGGCCTTCGCCTCCGCTCCGGACCAAAGATTCGCGCGGAAGTTGACATCAAAAGAAATCAATGCCCCGCCCTCTTTAAACTTCCGGATC
>CAJMMH010000211.1 GCA_905214365.1 uncultured bacterium | reverse complement strand
TCCTGATACAAGCAAGTCCCCACCCACTGCTTATTGCTCTTCGCAATGGAAGCAGTGGACTTCCTTGATTTGTTAAAAAATCATTCCCGCTCCATCGTTTTTTCACTTTCCTGATCCGCTGTCCGTCAGGCAGCTTTCTTCACCGCACAAGTACCTTCACAGTCTCACCGGTTTCATCGTTCATTCCATGAAGCTCCCGGTTAAATTCCCGGTAATAGCGAATCAGCTGCACATGCTCCTTTCGGATTCGCTCGCCCGGCATCAAAAACGGGATTCCCGGTGGATAAATATACGCCATCTCCGCAGAAACACGCCCTGCCGCACATCCGACATCAATCATTTCTGTTTCTCCTTCCGCCGCAAGATCCGGTCTCACGACAACCTCCGCTTCCGGCAATACAAAAAGCGAACCGGAAACTTCTGTCTCCTGTGGCTTCCTGACATCGTAAGCTTCGCTGTCTCTGCATTTTCTGAGCACTGCCAGTTCTCTGTTTATCTCATCAAACGTATCGGCAAGCCGCTTCAGACCGCTGCTCTGATCTCCAACGGTTGTCATCAAAATGACATACTCCGGTGTTGACATTTCCGGCTGCAGATGCCATCTCTGTGAAAGCATCCGGTGCAGTTCTCCGCCAAAATGCGGCAGATGTGCCGCAGAGAGCACCAATTTCATCCGGTCAAAGGAAAATGGCCCCGCCGCAGTCACTGCCTCCGGTGTCAGCAGGCGCAATTCTTCCATTCGGGAAACGCGGCGGTAAATCTCATCAACCTCCTCGTTCACGCGTTTCATTCGTTCGCTTCCCTTCGATGCCATATACCGCATACATGCGTCCATGCCAGCCATCATTACATAAGACGGACTGGACGTTTCAAACATCCGCAATCCCTGATCGACACGGCCGATATCTACTCGGTCGCTGCAGATATGCAGCGCCGCGCTCTGCGTCAGTGCCGGCAGCGTTTTATGAAGACTCTGAATCACAAGATCCGCGCCTTGTGTCACAGCGCTTTCCGGAAGTCCCGACTCTTTTCCAAACGGCAGATGCGCTCCATGCGCTTCATCCACAATCAGCAGTGCATGATGCCGGTGCGCTGCCTCCGCAATTCCCCGGATATCTGATACAATCCCCTCATATGTGGGCGAAGTTACCAGTACGGCAGAGATATCCCCATGTTTTTCCAGGATATCCTCAACCATTTCCAGAGTTATCCCCATACTTATCCCCAAAATGGGATCATCTTGAGGATAAATGTAATATGGAACCAGTTGGCGAAGCTGCATTCCGTGTGCCACACTGCGATGACAGTTTCTCGCTGCAGCCAATCCGCTTCCTGGTCTGCACGCCGCGTAAATTGCCGCGAGAATCCCGCCTGATGACCCGTTTACAACAAACCTGGATTCCTTCGCGCCAACGGTCCGTGCCATAAATTCCATCGCGTCCCGCAAAATTCCTTCCGCATGATGCAGATCGTCAAATCCATCAATTTCCGTAATATCCACATCAAACGGACTGCATGGTTCCCCGCCGTAAATTTCCCTCATCAGTTCCCGGTTCCGCTTATGCCCCGGCATGTGAAACGGATACGCATCTGTTTCCTGATACTGCTTTAGTTTTTTATACAACTCCATGTCTGTTTTTCCTGCCCCTTGCACTCATTTCTGTTCGTTCCGTTTTACGTCTGCCGCTCAATGACATAAAGCTCATGCAACGCTCTGGTTGCCGCAATGTACCTTGCCTGACAATGCACCGGCTCCCACTCGCAGCTGCGATATATCTGGAAAACCTGGTCAAATTCCAGACCCTTTGCCAGATAAAAGGTCGTAACTGCCAGACCCGGCCGGAAAGTCTCGCTGTTTTTATCAATCAGGCTCAATGCAGTACCCCCATCCGCACGCTCTCCCAGATACTCCTTCAGCAGACCGTATATCTCCCGTGCTTCCTCCATCGTCATGCAGATAACGGCCGACGTCTCAAACCGCTCTTCTCCGGTTCTTTCCCCGCAATCTTCTGCCCTTTCAAATACGCCTTCTTTAACGCGTCCCCCACAAATCCCCGCTGTACGGCATCTGTCAAGCACTAGCTCTGCCGCTTCCCTCATTCCGGCCGCAGCCAGCTCCTCCGGCTTTTTTCCGTGCCTTCCGAGGTTCTCTATCGTCTGCGTTCCGATCAGCTGCTGCGCATAATCCGCAATCTCCGCAGTATTCCGGTAGCTTTTTTCAATCGAAAGCATCCGGATATCCTTTCCAAGAACAGACGGCAAAAAACGCATCACATCCCGGCGATTCTCTCCCATCGTCTGGCAGCGATCTCCCACAATCGTCATCCGACACGGAAACAGCTTTGCCAGAATCAGATACTGCACATAAGAATAATCCTGCATCTCATCAATCACCAGATGACGGACGCGGCGGCGGTTTCCCGCCCCTTCCAGTTCATATTTCATATACAGCATCGGATACAGATCTTCATACGGAATCACCCGGTCCTTCGGTTCCCGCTCCGGCAGCGGTTCCAGTCCCATACTTTCCAGAAAACGGCTGTAAAGAACATAAATATCCCTTGTCTCATACATGGAGTCAAACAGCTGGCGGATTTTCTCCTTCTGGCCGTCATCAAAATCCTTTCCCGCCAGCGTTTCCGCTTCATCTGTCACGTATTCCATCACTGCTTCCATCCGGCGAAACAGCGGAATGTCAGGAAATTTAAAATAAAACAGTTCATTGAGCTGCGCCTCCGTTTTCTGAAGCCTTTTATAACTGACGTCGCGAATCGTCACCAGTGCATCCTCTTGGTTCAGCAGAAATCCGCGCAGCTCCTCAATAAATTCTTTCGACTGCTTATCCCATTTCCGATCCTCATTTTCCAGAGGTGCTGCCAATACCACTCCGCCCGACGCTGTCTTTTCTACCGCCTGCTTTCCGGCGCGCTCCAGAACGCGCTCTAACTGATCATAGCAGTCCTCACAGTCCCCCGCCGTTTCCCGCAGTTCTTTCCACGCGAAATAATCAAAACTCATTTCACGAATATTTTCTTCGCCAAGCTCCGGAAGAATATGCGAAATATAACTGGAAAATACCTGGTTCGGCGAGAGAATCAGAATCTCATTTGCTTTCAGAGATTTCCGGTCGTGATACAGAAGATATGCCACCCGATGCAGCGCAACGGATGTTTTTCCGCTTCCTGCCGCTCCCTGAACCACAAGAATACGGTCTTTCGTATTCCGGATAATCTGATTCTGCTCCTTCTGGATCGTACGGACAATATTTTTCAGCGACACATCGCCATTAGAAGAAAGCTCCTGCTTCAGAATATCATCGTCAATCTTCAGATCGCTTTCCACCGCATATACCATACGCCCGCGACGGATCTTATACTGCCACTTAGCCGTTACTTCTCCGGTAATTTTCCCACCGGGAGCTTCATACGACGCTTCCCCTTTTTCAAAATCATAAAATAAACCGGACACCGGCGCACGCCAATCAAAAATCAAAGGCATCGCGCCATCCTTTTTTGAGAAACCGGCAATTCCGATATAATGCGGTTCCGGAGTTTCATCTCCTTCATATAAGAAATCCACGCGACCGAAATATGGAGAATCCTGCATTCTGCGCAGCCGGTACTTTAAATCCAGCTTTGCATTATTGCTCGATACCTGCTGAAGAAGCGCCTGCTGGTTATCAAAATTTTCATATCCATACTCATCCATCTCCGTATAGTTCTGCCAGTAGTAATCATGCATATCCTCAACATCTTTTTCGCCTTCTTCCAGTTCCTCATTCAGTCCTGCAATCCGCTCCGCCAGACAGCGCTCAATCCATTCCAGATGCTCCTGTTCCGCAGCCGTCTCAGGATCTGCATTCCGATTCTGACCGGCACTTTCGTCCTGTACCTCCTTCATCTCTCCATCCGCAGTCTCCTGTCCCGCGATAACCTGTTTCTGCTCCATTCTGCCGCTTCTCCGTTTCTATTTATTCTTTTCCGCTCTGCCGCTTCTCCGTTTCTATTTATTCTTTTCCGCATATCCGCAAGCAAAGCTGACCCTGTTCTTCAGCGGTTTCCCACTCAGATACCGATCCAGATTTTCAATACAGATGCCGGCTACCGCATCCTGTGTCTGCGCACCATGTCCAAAGCTCTGCCCTGAAATATGCGGCGTCACGCATACCTGCTCCATTTTCCAGAGTGGATGATCTGCCGGAAGCGGCTCCTGCTCAAATACATCCAGTACCGCTGACGAAATATGACCGTTTTCCAGTTCCTTCACAAGCGCGTCTGTATCGATCAGACTTCCTCTTCCGACATTGACAAGCATTGCTCCCTGCTTCATCAGGTGCAGCCGCCGCTCATCCAGCATATGTATGGTTTCCGATGTACTCGGCAGACATCCAATCACAAAATCAGCCTGCGCCAGCTCGCTATCCAGCGCTTCTGGTCCGATGATTTCCTGAAAATACGACTGCGGCCCCTGCGGCGTCCGTCTCATACCAACCGTATATACATCAAATCCAGCAAGCCGCTTAGCTGTCTGGCTTCCAATATCGCCGGCTCCCAGAATCAGTGCCCGTTTTCCATACAGCATTGTCTCGCTTCCCGCATCCCTCCAGCATTCCTTACGCTGCTGATCTTTATACTGATACAGCCTGCGGCACGACGCAAGGATTCCAGCAAGAATATACTCTGAAATAACAACACCAAACGCTCCGGTCGCATTGGTCAGAACCGCGTCTTCCGGGAACTGAGGATCAGATACATAGCCTTCCACGCCTGCAAACGTTGCCTGCAGCCATTTCAGCTGCTTCATGCAATGAACTACATGCCGAGATGGCGCGCCAATGATCGCGTCAGCATCTTCTGGAACCACCTCATCCTCTTTTTCCGGATTTATCCAGATCAGCTGAGCTCGCCCTGCAGCTGCTGCCTCAAACCGATCCCGATACTGATCCGCTTCCGGAATCATCACCACAATTTTCCGCATTCTTTTCTCCTCCGTCATTTTCCGCCATTTCTCCCGGCTCTTCCAAAATCCATTTCTGCCGGAACTATTTATCCGCATACAAAACAAACTGACATTCTTTTGTCAGTCCTCTGTGTTATCTCTTTGAGCGGAAAAAACGCGTCATAAACGCGTTTTTTCACTACCGCTACGTTATCTTACGGAATTTTCAGTTCAGAAAATTCCTACCGTGAACTGTAACC
>CAJMMH010000210.1 GCA_905214365.1 uncultured bacterium | reverse complement strand
AAAAATCGCCATACTTTCCCTCTTTCCGCGCCCTATGCGCATTTCATAAACCTAAAACAGAACCCCGCCCGGAGGATTCAAAAAAAGAGCCGGCAGCTTGGCCGGCTCAAAGGTTCCTTATCCGTACAGACTCCCGGACAATGCCCGGCAGCTGTCGTTTCCCTGTAGCGCCCCATCTGCTTCAGATGACAGTCACAGACCTATTTACCCTGTGCCCAAGAAACAGCCCGACAGAAAAAACTGCTCTTTCGGCGCTTTTGCCTTTTAACTGACTTCATCCGCTCTGCCCGCATCCGTCAGTTTACTCATCAATCGCGCAACCTCTACGTATAAAACATACATAGTTTACATCATTCCCAAAGCGCTGTCAAGTAGTCTCGCCGACATATTCCAGCTTACTGACGGAAACTTCATAAGCAATCCGCTTTTCACTCTCCTCCTCTGACAGCTTTTTGGTATATTCCCGGCTCTGGATTCTTCCCCAGATACGGATTCTTGTCCCGATCTCAAAGGAAGACGCGTACCTGGCATTCCTTCCCCATGAAATGCAGGGAATATAGTCGCTTTTCGCATACGGACGGTTAACAGCCAGCAGCAGGTCTGCAATTTCTCTCCCTAACGGCGTTTTCCGGTACACCGGTTCCTTGCATACAAACCCGTCCAAGAAAATCTGATTGGTTTTGGTATAATCCGTAAATGCTTCCATAAAGCGGTATTCCCGCACAAATACAGAAAGAACAAGCCGGTTTCTTGTTCCTTCGTGCCGGTTGTAGGAACGGAACTGTCCGATTGCTTCCATTGTCTTTCCGCGATAATCCTGTCTGACATCAATCAGACGCTCTGAAATCATCAGCGGAATGGTATCGGCCTGGCTACTCAGACGGCTGACCGTCAGATCTACTATGTAAAATCCTTCTCCGAATACCTCATGGCTGAACTGAAATTCGGAAGCAATCACTCCGATCAGACTCACTCTGTTATTTTCACTGGCTTTTTCCTGCATTGTATTCTCCTCCTGATTTCGTTTCGACGTGCGCCCCATTCGGCACGTACTGCGTTTTCCAGGCCTGCGCGCACTCTGAACCGACCGGTACCTGCCGGTTTTGCGCTCTTGTTCTGCCTGTGTAACTACTATACGTTCAACGCACCGTCATTATAACGAAACCCTCGGATAAAATCACGCAAAATAGATCGCACAAATCGTCATTCCATGTACATTTTGCTATAATCTTTCAGATTCGTCAGTGATATTCTTATTTATAGCTCATATTGCAGTGTCATTTTTGCTCGAATCCTGTCGAAATTAGATGATGTATTTTTTATTTTTTCTGTTCATTGCGTTTTTCTTATATGTGTTCCCAGAATATCATTTGGTTGTCAGTATCCATGCAAGTGCACGATTTCGGATTTTTCCCAATTTTATGCAAAAAGCGTCTATCCAATCCCCGTGAAAGGATGAATAGACGCTCGGCGTAAGTTAGATTTTATTCTTTATGGTTGATGTAATTGATCAGTCCGCCCTCGGAAATGATCTTCTGCATGAACGGCGGGAATGCCTGGCCCTGGAACTGCTTTCCGGTTGTCACATCCGTGATGATACCGGTATCAAACGCAATCTCAACGGTATCACCGTTGCTGATTGCCTTGCATGCCTCCGGGCACTCGATAATCGGAAGACCGATGTTGATGGCATTGCGGTAGAAAATACGCGCAAACGTCTCCGCGATAACACAGCTGACGCCAGCCGCCTTGATTGCGATCGGCGCGTGCTCACGGGAGGAACCGCAGCCAAAGTTCTTGTTGGCTACGATAATATCTCCCTTTGATACCTTCTTTACAAAATCCGCATCAATATCCTCCATGCAGTGCTTTGCAAGCTCTGCCGGATCGGACGAGTTCAGATAGCGGGCCGGAATGATAACATCCGTATCGACATTGTCGCCAAATTTAAATACTCTTCCCTTTGCTTCCATGACGCTTCCTCCTCAGTTCAGTTCTTCCGGGCCGGAAATCTTTCCGGTTACTGCGCTTGCAGCCGCCACATACGGACTTGCCAGATAGATTTCGCTTGTTACATCACCCATACGGCCGACAAAGTTGCGGTTGGTCGTGGATACGCAGCGCTCTCCTGCCGCCAGGATTCCCATGTATCCGCCAAGGCACGGACCGCAGGTCGGTGTGCTGACAACAGCGCCTGCCTTTATGAAGGTCTGAACCAGTCCCTCTTCAATTGCCTGCAGATAAATCTTCTGAGTTGCCGGAATCACGATGCAGCGCAGACCCTTCTTGACCTTTCTGCCCTTCAGGATAGAAGCTGCCGCGCGCAGATCCTCCATTCTTCCGTTGGTGCAGGAGCCGATAACTACCTGATCGATCGCGATATCACCAACCTCATCGATCGTGTGGGTATTCTCCGGCAGATGCGGGAAGGAAACAGTCGGGCGAAGGCTTCCGAGATCAATGGTATACTCCGCGGTGTACTCAGCGTCCGGATCCGCCTCAAAAACACGGTACGGGCGGATGGAATGCTCCTTCATATAAGCCTCTGTCTTTTCGTCAACCGGGAAGATTCCGTTCTTGCCGCCTGCCTCGATTGCCATGTTCGCAATACAGAGACGGTCATCCATCGACAGATTCGCGATTCCGTCACCGGTAAATTCCATGGACTGGTACAAAGCGCCGTCAACGCCAATCATGCCGATGATATGTAAAATAACATCCTTACCGGTTACATACGGAGCCGGCTTTCCAGTCAGTACAAAACGGATTGCGGACGGAACCTTAAACCATGCCTTTCCGGTTGCCATGCCCGCTGCCATATCGGTGCTTCCAACACCGGTTGAAAACGCGCCGAGCGCGCCGTATGTACAGGTGTGAGAGTCAGCTCCAATCACAACATCACCAGCCACAACCAGTCCTTTTTCCGGAAGCAGCGCATGCTCAATGCCCATTTCTCCGACATCAAAGAAGTTAGTAATGTCATTTGCGCACGCGAACTGTCTGACGCACTTGCAGTGCTCCGCGGACTTGATGTCCTTATTCGGTACAAAGTGGTCGAGCACCAGCGCAATCTTGTCCTTGTCAAATACACCCTTCTTATCGAAACGATCCATCTCGTGAATCGCAACCGGCGATGTAATATCATTGCCGAGAACCAGACTTAAATTTGCCTCAATCAGCTGACCAGCCTTTACGCTGTCCAGTCCGGCTGCCGCCGCCAGAATTTTCTGGGTCATCGTCATTCCCATAACTGTATCTCCTTTTTCTGTGATTGCAGCCCTGAAGCGTGTCCGAAACATCTTTTTTACAATCTGCACGCTCATAAAACACTGCAGCACCTGTACACAGCCTTCGCCGCCGCATACAGATGCTACGATTTTACTTTTATTTTGCCGCTATGTCAAGGATCTTTCATAACCAAACAGCGGTTATCTGGTAAGATCATCACGGATATCATCGCCAATCCGGTCAAGAACGCCTTCACTGTTTCCCCGGTCGTCGGTTGTACTTACATCAACCCCCGGATCTCCGGACTGCAGCGGATCCGCTTCTGACATACCGTCTGTCAAACCGCTGCCGGACTGCGTCTGCTGCGGTTCCTCTCCGAAGGACTCCCCCGTTTCGTTTCCTGCCGGTTTCGTCGCCTCCGTTTTCTTTTCCGCTGTTTCCTTTTCGGTTGTTTTTTTCTGCTTTGTTTCCTTTTCTTTGGTCTCCTGCGTGGTTTCCTTCTGAATGGTTTCTCTGGTCTGCGCTGCGGTCGTTTTCTGATTTTCTGTCCGTCCGCAGGCAGTCAGCGCAAACATCAGAGCCAGCGCAGCGAGCGCTGCCGCTGTCTTTTTCATATAGTCTCCTTTCCGGTCTGATGAAAGACCACCGGAAGACATCAGGGTATATCCGCTTCTGCCTTCCGGCTTTTACAGGGATAGTATATGAAATTCTTTACAGTGCTATTCAGTTTTTCGCAGTTTCTGTCTCTGAATTTATTTCTTCCGTTTCATCCGTATTTGCAGTTTCTGCGGCCGCTGCATCTTCTTCCGATTCTGCTGTGGTTTCAGTTTCTTCCGCTGGTGTCTCCTGCTCTGCAGTCTTTTCGGCAGCAGTCGTTTCTTCTGCTGTTTCAGACTCCGCTGTTTCACTTGCCTCTGGATCTGCTTCAGCTTCTGTGCTTTCTTCCTCATCGGAGTCAATCTCTTCGCCGGCAACCTGCGCAAAGATACTGTCAATTGTTTCGGTGCTGACGGTGTTGACCATATTGGAATCCTTCAGCTTGACGTAGTACTCGCTTCCGTCTTCATTTTTACTGCCGATCAGAAGCTGTGTCTGCGTCTCTTCTCCAACGGAACGGTACGTGATTGTCAGCACTGCCGGATTGTCTTCTTCTGCCAGTCCATAAGAAGCTGCTTCGGAATCCTCCAGATAATAATCCGCGCAGTCATCAAAGGTAATTCCTGCTGCCGCAGTCAGCAGATCGGTCGGCTCGTCAATTTCTTCGGATCCGGTATCTGTCTTTCTGGTCCAGTAATTTTCCATCGCTGCGGTTTCCGATTCGCTCTCCGTCTCGGTTTCATCGGATACTGCCCCAGTTTCGGTTTCTTCCGTTGCCTCTTCTGTTTCAACTGCCTCGCGCTCATCCTCATAAATCTCTGATGTGGTTCCGTCTTTTTCCAGCTGGATTGATGTGATGGAATTGGACAGGATTGACGGGAAGGATTCTTTATTCAGAAGATCAGTCTCATTGATCAGGAGCGTGTCTACAAAGGAGGACGAAACGGTATACACGCTGCTGTCTCCGTCCAGAATCAGGTAGTAATCGCCGCTTGCCGTGCTGCTGTTTCCGATCTTCATGGTAACGCTCTCGCTGTCTCCATACGAAGCGGTAATCTCATACGCCGGCTCGTCCAGGCCGTAGACAGACAGCTCATCCGGCTCATCGAACTTGCGCACCGCTGTCAAATCCTCCAGATCCGATGTAATGGAAGTTACCTCGGACTGTTTGACCGGGAAGTGCTCATCCTTATCATAGCTCCAGGTTTCCTCTTCTTCGTTGTAGGTAAAGGAAAAACTTCCGGTCGGGTTGGTTACTGACAATTTATCTACATTCTCCATCTGGCTCAGATAAATTTTGGCCGCTTCCTCTGCTTCCTTTTCCTCTTCCGATTTCTTTTTGTCTGACCAGGTATTCCAGGCGGTAAGGCCTGCATAGGCCC
>CAJMMH010000209.1 GCA_905214365.1 uncultured bacterium | reverse complement strand
CAGCAAATAAGCCGGCCAGTTTTTCCTCATATCCTTTGCCAGCCTTACTCTGAATGGCGCCTTTACAGCAGCCGTCCGGTTGATTCGTTTCCCTTTGCCCATAATGTCTCCCCTGTTGTTTCAGTCTGCAGCCGCCGGATGAATACGCGCGCTGCGTCTATCCGCCTGAAACTGCTTCTTACGAAAACAGGCCTGCCGAAACGGACAGGCCCGCTTTTTCATGTTTTCTTTTTATCTTTGTTCCACTTATCTTGCGTTGAACTCATCCAAAGCATTCTGAACAATTTCCTGCAGTCTGGAAACGCCCATGCTGTCCAGTGTGCTCAGATACTTATCGAAGTTATCGAGAGATTCCTCGCCGCGGATAAACTTAATGATCATTTCATCACGGTAGGTTTCGAGTTCGCTGGTCAAGCTGGAATACTCATTGGTATCATCCGCGCTGATGGTGATTCTCGGAAGAACATACTTTTCAGCGTCGCTGTACGCGCTCTTTTCCAGCGCTACCTTCTGTGCGTCCTCGGTATAGTACTGAAGCAGATAATCCTTATCCTGTACGAACGGTCCGTTGTCCCACGCCATCATATACTCAGACAGTGCCTGCTTTGCAGTCAATCCGTCCGGATTGTGAAGAACATTGTCTGTCAGGATCGGCTTTCCGTCAACCATCTCATAGCTCTCGCCCTCGATACCGAAGTTGTACAGCATGTGGCCTTCTTCCGTATAACCATAGTTGAAGAACTCAGCGATCTTTTCCGGCTCCTTTGCAGAGCTGGTGATAACGCCGATTCCGCCGCCGACTACCTTGGAGTTCCACTGACCGAACATCGGCTTGTCTCCGTCCTTCTCAACCAGGTTGTACAGGCCGGCCAGAGAATAATCATCATCCCGATTGGTCTGCAGCAGGGTTCCGAGAACGCTTCCTGCAGCACCTGCGGATGCGCCGGATTTTCCACTCAGCATATTTGCGTTTACGGTATCCTTATCAACAGTCGCAAAGTTCGGATCCAGCAGGCCCTCGGAATACAGCTTGTTCAGCCATTCCAGAACGCCTTTGAACTCTTCCTGCGCATATCCGATCTTTACAACGCCGTCTTCCTGGTATGTATTCATTGTAACCAGGCCAAACGGAGAAGTAATCGCTCCGATATTCATCATGCTCTTCAGCGTATCCATGCTGACGCACAGCGGAATCTCAACACCCTTCTCATCCTTGAACTTCTTCAGCATCTCATAATACTCATCTGCGGTATCCGGCAGATCAATACCAAGCTCCGCACACCAGTCATCACGGACAAACATGGTAAATCCGGCACGCAGCAGGTCATCGCCAAGAATAAACGCGAATCCCCAGATATCTCCTTCCGGTGTCTTAACAGACTTCAGAATCTCCGGATCGGAGCTGATTACCTTCCAGTAATCCGGCGCATAGGTCTGTACAAACTCTTCAGTCATTGGGTAAAGCAGCCCATCGGACATTGCCTTTGCTTCTCTTCCCGCATAGTTGGAATAGAAGTTGTAGATGATCGCATCCGGCAGTTCTCCGGAAGCTAACAGCAGGTTCATTGCCGTGTTATCCGCAACATGAACCATTTCCATCTCAAAACCGGTATTTGCCTGAAGCGCCTGGCCAAGCGGAAGCTGGTCGAAAGAATCGTAACGATCACTCCATGCGCTATTGATCTTATATCCCAGAGTGAAGCTTCCCGCATCCTCGATCGGATAAGTAATCTCCGACCCCTCTGTTTCTGCCATTGCCGGTACCGCCAGCATTCCCGCTGCCATTACTGCTGCTGCCAGTCCTGATAATCCCCGTTTCCATGTTTTCATGTTCTTTTGCCCTCCTCGTTTTTCCTGCCGTCCGCACCCAGTTCTCTGGCTGGTCTTGCCCGGCTCTCTGACCGCCCGGTGTTCTGTTCCGATCCCGGCGGCTTCTGACAGGGTTCAGTATACCGGTCTTTTCTATAAAAAGAAAGAGACAAAATAGGAACAGAGAGGCAAAAACGAACACTATTGTACATTTTGTCCCCTGTGTTCCTTTTGCCCCTCTGCTGTTATTGGCGCTTTTTACTTTGGTCGTGCTTTCCCATCTGCTGTGCCGCACATGCTGTCAATCAGATCTCTCAATTGCGCTGCGCTCCGGCTTCTTTGAAATCAGACGCATTGACGCCGACCGCTTTCTGGAAGTTTCTCCGAAAGGTTCGGACATTGGTAAATCCTGTTTCCTGCGCAATCTCATCCACCGTTTTGTCCGTTCCAAGCAGCAGCTCCTTCGCATAGGCGATTCTCATATCGTTGATGCTGTTCAGCAGTGTCAGCCCGGTCTGCTCTTTATAAACACGCGACAGATACCGCGGCGTCAGATGAAACGTATCTGCTACCGCCGTGATATTAAGCTCACTGTCACGAAAATGTGTCTGCACATATTCCTGGATCTGCTCCGACAACTGATTGCTTTCCTTTTCATCCGCCCGGACTGCCCGGCAGACAAGCTTCTGAAAGCTTGAGAAATCTTTGCGCAGTGCGCTGAATGATTCATCCTCTCTCATCTGATGAAGATTCCGTTCCAGTGAATCGCTGCCAAGCATTCCATCTGATACCAGATCGCCGGACGCAGCAAGCACGCCATTGACAACCGCAAGCACACAGTACTGCTTCCGCTGATAGGTAACATCCGCCGCTTCCAGCATTCGGAAAAATTCATTGCTGACTGTCTTCCACAGCGAACCATCTTCCGAGGACGCTGCCTCAGCAAACCGCTTGCTGTAATATTCCGTCCGGTCAGCCAGACCATCCCCCGCTGTCTCCAGCTCCGCCGCGTAAAGAATGCCATCCGGCTGAATATACATCCGCGCCGTGTTTGCCTCCAGAAGCTCCGCGTACTCCGATGCCAACACATCGGTACTTTCAAATACAGAGCCGATTGTAATGCTTAATTCACAGGCAAGGCGTGTTTCAAAGAACTCGCACAGCTGTGAAAAGCGCTCCCGGCAGATTGTTTTCCATCGCTCCATTTCTGCTGTCCGGTCAATCAGGAAAAGGAATACTACCAGATCCCCGTCCACCACCTTCCGGTAAGCGGCCGGTTCCTGCGCAAACAGATCTGTCATCACATTGTTGACAACAAATTCAAACAAATCGTACTCCATTGCAGGCTGATTCCGTTCCGGATCCGGATCATTGCCCGTCCGCACCGAAGCGAACATCAGATTTTTCTCACGGAAATCCGCGCCAAGCAGCTCTTCCGCTGTTGTCTTCGCAAACAGCGCGTGCCGTCCGCGCATTGCCATCAGGAGCTGACGTTCCTTTTCATACTGCTCTTTTAAGAGGATCGAATTCTGCATCTGCCGGTTTTCCTGAAAAAGACGGCGCAGATTGTGTTCCACCTCTTCCAGTTCATCCTTCGGCATCTCTTCCCGCTCCGGCAAAATATCCGCCAGCTGCCGGATCGGCCGGTAATTGTTCCGCATCAGCACAATAATTGCTGCTACGCCGACAATCGCGCCAATCAGAATAATGGCAAGATTTTTCCTTGTTGCCGAGGAAACCTCTGACAAATACACCCGTTCCGGCATACATACAACATACTGCCATCCATTAACTTCTGATTTCGCAAAAGCCGCTATATACGTTTCCTGATCTGCCTTAAAGCGAAACGCACTTTCCGAATCTTTCACTTCCTCCGAAACCACTCTGCCCTCCGGCAGACTAATCCCCCGGCCGAATTGTGCAATCACTTCCTGGTCCGCATTCAAAATCAGCACTGTAGACTCCCGGTTTGTCTCGCTGTCCATCAGTTCTCGGATAAACGTATCCGGAATGGAACAGAACAGATAACCAGACGCCTGGCTTCCGGACCCCATCAGCATTGTTGCATAAACCAGACAGGACGTTCCGTAATTGCTGTATCCCAGCTGATCAGATACAAGGAACTGATTTCTCCTTACAACGTCAAGCTCAGCTTCCCATTCCTCCATGGAAACAGAAATCCGTTTCTGCGCAGTGAGACTATCGTACAAAAATTGTATTTTATTTGCAGTCCGGCTATCCACAATATAATTCTGATCCGGCAGATATACCATAATCTCAATATCCTCGTTCGCCAGCGCAATCCGATTGAGCATACGCCAACACTCCCGCGCACGCACCAGAAACTGAGACGAATCCTTTGTTTCCAGCCGGTACATGGAAAAATCAGTATCCGTCAGGCAGTATTTCGCAACCTCCGTCAGATTGCTCAGCTTTTTATCAATGCTGTGCCGGATTCCATTCAGGCTGAATTCATTGACTTCCCGTATCTTTTTTTCCATAAATGACCGATTCACTACAGTATTAATCCCCGCGCACACAATCGGAATCATCATCGTCACGCAGCCAAGAACAATCCACCTCGTCAGCGTATGATGCAGACGCAGTCTCCGTCTGGCCTTCGTTTCCTGTTTCTCCAATTCTTTCCCCTCTTTTGCTGTCATCCGCTCTCAGAATTTCGTTGTGATATCCGAATTTGCGAAATCCTGCCGTAACATACTCACGAAACCTCTTCTATACCTGCAAAGCCACAAAGATGATCTGTCCACATTCTTTATTTCCGTTACTGTTCACGCTACGCTCAAACAGTAACGGATTCCCTTGGTGATCACTTTCTTTACTATACGATGAGCGTTTGGAAAAGTCAAGCTGAACGAATATCAGATGATCTCAGAAAAAAAGACCCCAGAACCCTTGCAAAGCAAGGATTCCAGAGCCTTTTTATTAGCTGAATCAATACAAATGCGTCAGTCTGAATTACTTCAGGTTAACCTTTGCTCCAGCCTCTTCCAGCTTCTTCTTCAGATCCTCAGCCTCTTCCTTAGAAGCGCCCTGCTTAACTACCTTAGGAGCTCCGTCAACTACGTCCTTAGCTTCCTTCAGGCCCAGGCCGGTAACTTCACGAACAACCTTGATAACCTTAACCTTAGCTGCGCCAGCCTCAACCAGCTCAACGTCGAACTCAGTCTTCTCTTCCTCAGCTGCTGCTGCCGGACCTGCTGCTGCTACAACAACGCCTGCTGCTGCAGATACGCCGAACTCTTCCTCACAAGCCTTTACCAGGTCATTTAACTCTAATACGCTCATTTCCTTAATAGCGTCGATGATTTCTGCTGCTGTTAACTTAGCCATGATATTTTCCTCCTATTAATTCATCATAGTCGTCTCAGGCTGCAACGCCTGACGGTTCAA
>CAJMMH010000208.1 GCA_905214365.1 uncultured bacterium | reverse complement strand
GGCCTGCATAGGCCCCGCCCAGAACGACTGCCGCGCCGCAGAGCACAAGCAGCTGTTTCATTCCTTTCTGCATATCAGTTCCTCCTTACGCTCTTCTGCGCTTGATCCAGACATACAGTCCTGCCGCAATGCAGAATGCCGGGATTACAAACAGGAACAGGCTGTTCCACACGCCGCCGTTGGTTACTGTGTTATATTCAACCGCCAGGCTCTTTGTCGGAATCGAGATATTCTGTACATCATCAAAGAAGGATGCCGACAGGTTGGTGAACTCTTCCAGGTTTGCCAGGTTGCTGAACCGGCCGGTGATGCTCTCCTCAATCATGCTCGGCGCAGTCAGAACGATCATCGTTCCTGTCGTTCCGGCTTCTGCCGCCTCATCCGATGCCGCTTCAGACTCTGCTCCGGTTTCTGTCTCTGCCGCAGTATCTGTTTCTTCTGCCGTTGTTTCTTCCGATGCTGCTTCGCTGAGTTCTGCCGCAGACTCAGCTTCCGATTCTGCTGCTTTAGTCAACTCTTCCGTGCTTTCCTCCGCCTGCGCGTCGGTTCCCTGAACCAGTCCGGTGTCTTTGTCCGTTCCTTCCGCAACTGCGCCTGCCTCATAAGTCTTTGTGCTTTTTGCCGCAAGCAGGTAGGTCTCTCCGGATGTCTGATACTGTCCGCTTGTATTCTGCGGGTCTAATAGGATCGTCTTGCTTCCGGTTGTCAGAAGCTGCTGTACTGATACAGAATCGTCCGCATTCTCCGACTGAAGCATTCCGGCTACGCTGCTGACCAGAATCATACTGTCTGTGGACACATTTGCGCTGCTGCTCTTGATAACCGGGAACAGATTAAAGTAGCTTCCCGCGTTTGCATAATAGTTTTCCTGATCTCCGATGTACTGGTTTACCATCGTCAAACCGTACTCTTCCATCAGCGCGTCAAAATTAGTCAGCGTGTTTTTCGTTACGCCGCGCAGCAGCATCACATTTCCGCCGCCGATCAAATAGGTACGGATTGTCTGCAGCTCATCGTCCGCCAGATCGCTCTGCGGCGCATTGATTACCAGAAGTCCGCAGTCTTCCGGAACCGATGCCTTTTCCATCAGGTTCAGGCTCTCTGTCTCCATATGGGACTTTCCAAGCTGCTCGGTAACGGAATCAGACAGATCGCTTTCGCTGTGCCCGTCCAGAGTATAAATCTTCTTCTGTTTATCTGATGCAACGTAGTCGATTGCAGTCGTCATCAGACCCTCACCATCAAACTCACTCTCGACCTTTGCTCCCTGATAGTAGTAATAATACTGATCATACTGAATCATATCGCTGATTGCAACAGTCTGTATCTTTCCGGTATCCTCACATGAAACTACGATGGTATTGGAAGAAACGCCGTACTGCGTCAGCACATCCGGATGAAGCACCGGATCCCGGTAGGTCAGTGTAACATGGGATGACTTTTCCGTGTAGCGTTCCAGGAATGTCTGAATTCGGCTGTCTACGCTGTCATTTTCCGCAATAACAAGAATGGATACATCGTGGTTCAGCGAATCGAGGACCTCCTGTGTGACCTCACCGGTCTCATAAATCAGGCTGCTGCTGATATCAAATGATGTTGCCGACTTCGGAAGCTGTCCAACGATCAGGTTTACAAATACAGTAATTACCAATACAACCGCAATCATTGCGAGACTGTAGCTTCCATTTTTTGACTGGCTGCTGCCAAACTGCCTGCGGATTCTCTCCTTCAGCGATACGGAGGATCCGGATTGTTTCTTTTCCTTTTTCATGGCTTTCGTTCTCCTTTCCCTCCTGTCAGCTCCAGCGTCTCTTCTGTACCACCTGATCCGTTAAGAACAGGCATACAGCCGCTGCGGAAATGATCTTCACCAAACCGGCTACATCAAAAATCCGGTCATTGGCAAAGGTATAGTACACATTGGTAAGGGACAGGGCATTCAGCAAATTAGTCATACAGCTCTCATACAGATCCGCATTGACCAGATACACAACTGTCATAACTACAATTCCGATGACTTCCAGTCCGACTGCCAGAGTTGTATTTTTTGTAAACAGATAAAAAACAACCGCTGCAATGGTGAGAAGAATCATGCAGCCAATCATCGACGGAAACGCGCCGGTCGGAATCATATTTGCAATGGAAGAAAGCAGGCTCATCAGAAGAAGTGCCGCAATACTTCCGACTGCCGCCAGAATCACGCTTTCTGTTAAAGAAGAAATCAGCATGCCGATTGCGACATAAGCACATCCAAGCAGGAAAAACGCGAAGATACAGGAATAATCAACCAGGAAATACGCATTTCCGGTTGTGGAAATGATCAGCGGGCACAAGGCGTAAATCAGGCAGACAATTGCAAGTACCGTAACCATTGCCAGATATTTTCCCATCACCATCTGTCCAACGCTGACCGGCGATGTCAGAAGCAGCTGATCTGTTTTCTGTCTGCGCTCTTCTGACATGCTCCGCATCGTCAGAATCGGAATGGTAATGGTGAAAATAAAGATCATGCCGCTTAACGTATACTCGGAAAAATATGGGTATCCGTACTGCATGTTATAATACATAAAGTAAATTCCCATGATCAGCGTCAGTACCGCAATGAATACCGGAGCCGTCATAGAGGTAAAATACGATTTTAATTCACGGTTATAAATTGCTTTCATCCGTCTTTTCCTCCTTCTCCTCGCCCTCCTGGTTTTCCGCGTCCTTCTGCGCCGCTCTGGTGGCTGCTTCTGACTCTAACGACGCCTCATCCGGATCGGCAGTCAGCTCCATAAAGACATCTTCGAGGCTTGCCTTTGAGAACTTCATTTCATAAATCGGCCAGTTTCTTCTCGCACACATACTGAAGACATTGCCGCGTACCTCAGTTCCGTCCGTATACAGCGAACAGGAATAAAATCCGGGCTCGTCCGCACCCTCCTGCACGTTAGTAACGCCCGGAATCCGTCCCAGGCTTTCCGCGATTTCTTCCCGATCTCCCTGAATGGTCAGATCCAGCTTGTTGGACGAATCCATCTGTCGGAGCAGATTTTCTGCCGTATCACTGGCTACCAGCTTTCCATGAGAAATAATCAGGATATGATCGCAGACCGCACTGATTTCCGTCAGAATATGCGAACTGAGGATAACGGTGTGATCTTTGGCAAGCTCCTTGATCAGCGAACGAATCTCGATAATCTGGATCGGGTCAAGACCAACGGTCGGCTCATCCAGAATAATAATGTCCGGAGAACCCATAATTGCCTGTGCCAGTCCGACTCTCTGCCGATATCCCTTGGACAGGTTTTTGATCAGACGGCTTTTTACATCCGCAAGTCCGGTCAGTTCCATCACTCTCTTTACTTCCTCAGCCTGCTTCTTTGCCGGAATCTCTTTCAGCTGAGCGGCAAAATCCAGATACTCAATCACTCTCATGTCCGGATACAGCGGCGGAATTTCCGGCAAGTATCCAATACAGCGCTTTGCCTCTTCTGGTTCCTTTACAATATCGTGCCCATTAATCGAGACACTTCCTTCTGTCGCGCCGATATAACCGGTCATCATATTCATGGTCGTTGATTTTCCGGCGCCATTCGGTCCAAGAAAGCCGTAAATTCTTCCGCTTTCCAGCGTAAAGCTCAGATGATCAACCGCAACATGGTTTCCATAGCGCTTGACCAGATTTTTTACCTCAATCACAATCCGTTTCCTCCTGTCTTTTCTATGTGCTCCCGGAATCTCGTTGTATCTGAATCTGCGAGAGTACATTGGATTCCCCCGGCGTATATTTCCGGTACCTCTCCGGAAGCCAATCATAAGGTTCGTCCATTTCTGTAAACACTTTACTGGGTAATTGTGAAAAAGATTCCAAAAAAGTGTGGTTAAATTATGATGGACCTGTGAAGAAAATTTCACAAATTTCTCTTGACGAATCTTCAAAAACGTACTAGTATGAGTTTAATGCTTTACCAAGATAAAGATGACGGGCAAACTCTCCGGCATCCAAGGCATAGCTGTTGGAATGATTTTCCAAATACGCTCTAAGAAGAAAGCAGAAGAATGTGCCGACGCATTTTCCGGAAGCCGGAACGATAATCTCTCATGCGCCGACAGGGAGGTATGAAATGAAACGAGTTTACAATTTTTCCGCAGGTCCGGCGATGCTGCCGGTTGACGTTCTGCAGGAGGCTGCCGCTGAAATGCTCGATTACCAGGGCTGCGGTATGTCAGTCATGGAAATGAGCCACCGTTCCAAGGTATTTGATGGTATTATCCGTCAGGCGGAAACCGACCTTCGCGAATTGATGCAGATTCCCGACAATTACAGGGTTCTCTTTCTGCAGGGCGGAGCGTCTCTCCAATTTGCCATGATCCCGATGAACCTGATGAAGAACCGCGTTGCCGATTATATTGTTACCGGTCAGTGGGCAAAAAAAGCAGCGCAGGAGGCTTCTCTTTACGGAAAAGTAAATGTCATCGCGTCAAGCGCGGACAAAACCTTCTCCTACATCCCTGACTGCTCTGATCTTCCAATTTCCGAGGATGCTGATTATGTTTACATCTGCGAAAACAATACTATCTACGGAACCAAGTTCCATACACTTCCCAATACCAAAGGAAAAACGTTAGTTGCAGACGTTTCTTCCTGCTTCCTTTCCGAGCCGGTTGATGTCAGCAGGTACGGACTGATCTACGGCGGCGTACAGAAAAATGTCGGTCCTGCCGGTATGGTAATCGCGATTATCCGCGAGGATCTGATTACTGAAGATGTTCTTCCGGGAACACCTACCATGATGCGCTATAAGATTCATGATGACGCGCATTCTCTTTACAACACTCCCCCATGCTACAATATTTATATGTGCGGCAAGGTCTTCCAGTGGCTGAAAAAAAGCGGCGGCTTAGAGGCTATGAAAAAGCGCAATGAAGAAAAGGCTGCAATCCTTTACGACTATCTGGATCACAGCACTATGTTCCATCCGACCGTAGAACCATCCTCCCGTTCTCTGATGAACGTTCCTTTCATCACAGGAGACACGGAGCTTGACGCGAAGTTTGTCAAGGCTGCAGAAGCTGCAGGCTTTGTCAACCTGAAGGGACACCGCACAGTTGGCGGCATGCGCGCAAGTATTTACAACGCAATGCCGATCGAAGGTGTTGCCGCTCTGGTTGAATTTATGAAAAAATTTGAAAAGGAGAACTGATCATGGCCAATCTTTTTTGTCTGAATCCGATTGCAAAAGTAGGAATGGATCT
>CAJMMH010000207.1 GCA_905214365.1 uncultured bacterium | reverse complement strand
AGAATATCAAGGATTCCGGATTCCATGTAATCATCGGTCTGTACATGGGCTCTCAGTCCTGGGCAAAGGCTGAGAAGGAAGGATTTGAGTTTTATACCGCTGCAGAGGCTACCAAGAGAGCTGATATCGTTATGATTCTGATCAACGACGAGAAGCAGGCTGCTATGTACAAAGAGAGCGTTGCTCCGAACCTGCGTCCGGGTATGATGCTGATGTTTGCTCACGGCTTTGCAATTCACTTCGGCCAGATCGTACCGCCGAAGGATGTTGATGTTGTTATGATCGCTCCGAAGGGACCGGGCCACACCGTTCGTTCTACCTATCAGGAAGGCAAGGGTGTTCCGTGTCTGATCGCTGTTCACCAGAATGCTACCGGAAAGGCTCATGATCTGGGTCTGGCTTACGCTCTGGCAATCGGCGGCGCAAGAGCTGGTGTTCTTGAGACCACCTTCCGTCAGGAAACCGAGACCGACCTGTTCGGTGAGCAGGCAGTTCTTTGCGGCGGTGTATGCGCGCTGATGAAGACTGGTTTTGAGGTACTGGTTGAGGCTGGTTACGAGCCGGAGTCCGCTTACTTCGAGTGCATCCACGAGATGAAGCTGATCGTAGACCTGATCTATGAGTCCGGTTTTAGCGGCATGAGATATTCCATCTCCAACACTGCTGAGTATGGCGATTACATTACTGGTCCGAAGATCATCACTGAGGATACTAAGAACGCAATGCGTCAGGTTCTGAAAGACATCCAGTCCGGAGCATTCGCAAAGGAATGGCTGCTTGAGAACCAGGTTGGCTGCCCGCACTTCATGGCTATGAGAAAGATGGCTGCTGATCATCAGCTTGAGAAGGTCGGCGAGGAACTTCGCGGACTGATGAGCTGGAAGGATAAGAGCAAGCTGATCGAGAACTAATTGCTGTGATCTGCTGCCGCGCAGTTTGCGCGGGAACCGCTTACAATGAAATAACAGCAGACGGGAAACCGTCATTGGCCGCCGCACGGAGCAATCTGTGCGGCGGTCCTTCGTCCGCAGGATTCTGCGCCTGTGGGGAGAAAGCTTTTCGGGCAGAACCGTGTTGAGGTGCGGTTTGGCAAGTGCAGGGAGAGAAAAGTCTTGCTATTCGTGAGCAGATTTGGTATGATAATGGGAAATGCATACAGCGGAAACATAGTTGTAATGTAATGTGCTCTCGGAATCTCGTTGTACCTGAATTTGCGAGAGGATTTTTTGTCGGAGGTGCCTGAATTTTTGAGGCGTACGCGGCGCGTACGTTGATAAAACTCAGACATCTACGACAGAAAATCAGCCGCAAAGGCAGGTGCATAAGAGATTCCGAGAGTACATATGTACTTAAAAGGAGAAAATTTTAAATGGCAGAAGATAAAGATAGAAATACCGTTCCGTCTGTTCCGGATTCCGAGGACAACGAGCAGAAGGATGAATACGAAAAGATCTGCTGCGTCTGCCGCAGACCGGAAAGCAAGGCCGGAAAGATGATTACGATTCCGGGCAACATTTCGATCTGTATGGACTGCATGCAGAAGGGATTTGACCAGGTAAACAACAGCGGATTCCCGCAGATGAATTTTCCGGGAGGAAATATTTCCATTATGACGCCGGAAGATCTGGCATCGATGACGGCCGGAATGCAGCAGCCGAAGATTAAGCCGGCAAAGAAAAAGAAGGAGAAGGCAGAACCGGCTTTTGATCCGGCGAAGCTTCCTGCTCCGCACCGGATCTGTGCGCAGTTAAGCGAGTATGTGGTTGGCCAGGAGCAGGCGAAGAAGGTAATTTCCGTTGCTGTTTATAACCACTATAAGCGCCTTCTGAACGCCGATCAGGATGTTGAAATTGAAAAGTCCAACGTGCTGATGATCGGACCAACCGGAAGCGGAAAGACATATCTGGTCAAGACACTGGCGCGCCTTCTGGATGTGCCGCTTGCGATTGCGGACGCCACCTCCCTGACAGAGGCTGGATATATCGGTGACGATATTGAGAGCGTAGTCAGCAAGCTGTTGGCGGCAGCCGATAATGATGTTGAAAAGGCAGAGACCGGAATCATTTTCATTGATGAGATCGACAAGCTGGCAAGAAAGAAGGAGACAAACCACAGGGATGTCAACGGCGAGAGTGTGCAGCAGGGTCTGCTGAAGCTTCTGGAAGGAGCGGAGATTGAGGTTCCGGTCGGTGCAAGCAGCAAGAACGCGATGGTTCCGATGGCAACTGTTAATACCAAAAATATTCTGTTTATCTGCGGCGGCGCGTTCCCGGACCTGGAGGAAGTCATCAAAGAGCGTCTGACCAAGACGGCAGGAATCGGCTTTAACGCAATGCTCCGCGACCGATACGATCAGGAGACAAATCTGCTTCGTGAGGTTGAAGTGGATGATCTGCGCGCGTTTGGTATGATTCCGGAGTTCTTGGGACGTCTTCCGGTGATCTGTACCCTGGATCCGCTCAGCCGCGACATGATGGTAAAGATCCTGAAGGAGCCGAAGAACGCAATTCTGAAGCAGTACCAGAAGCTTCTTGCGATGGATGAAGTTGATCTGAAGTTCGATGAGGACGCGCTCACAGCGATTGCGGACCGTGCCATGAAAAAGAAGACAGGCGCGCGTGCGCTCCGGGCGATTATCGAGGAATTCATGCTCGACATCATGTATGAGATTCCGAAGGACGATAATATTGGCCGCGTGACAATTACGAAAGAGTATATCGAGCACCGCGGCGGTCCGGTCATCGAGATGAGAGGAAGCGAAGTGCCGCTGCTTCCGTGAGAATACTAGTTAGAGTGTGTTTGGAAATTGCGGCGCGTATCTTGCAGAAAGCCTTTTTCAGACATGCTTTGCGGTGAGCTGGAGGAAATTAAAAAGATGAAAAAAAAGTTTCATCAATGGAAGCTGTCGCAGGGGCAGACGATTGGAATTGGCTTTTTGCTGATTATTCTGATTGGAAGTCTGCTGCTCATGCTCCCAATGTGTCATAAACCGCAGCAGAGTCCTTCTTATCTGGACTGTCTGTTTACATCAGTCAGCGCAACCTGCGTGACCGGACTGGTAACAGTAGATACCTACCAGACCTGGTCAAAAACCGGACAAGCGGTGATTCTGATGATGATTCAGATTGGCGGTCTCGGCTTTGTTACAATGGGGGTCTTTTTGGCGGTTGTGCTGCGCAGCCGCATTGGTCTGCGCCAGCGTTCTCTGATGCAGGAGAGCATCAGTGCCGGCCATATCGGCGGAATTGTCCGGCTGGCAAAGAGAATTGTCAAGGGAACAGCGCTGATCGAGGGAACCGGAGCTGTGCTTCTGTCTGTTTATTTTATTCCCAGATTCGGTCTGGTAAAGGGAATCGGATATGGCGTCTTTCATTCGATCTCCGCGTTCTGCAATGCCGGGTTTGACCTGATGGGAGCGGAGGAGCCGTTTTCCTCCTTTGCCGGAAAAAACGGAAATCCATATGTGCTGACTGTTCTGATGTTCCTGATTGTGATTGGCGGCATTGGCTTTGCGGTCTGGGATGATCTGTACACAAAGCGCTTTAAGCCGAAACGATGGACACTTCATACCAAGATTGCTCTGTGCGGAACGGTGATTCTGATTTTCGGCGGCGGGCTTTTGTTCTGGATTATGGAGAAGAACCGGACGCTTTCCGGTATGTCCGGCGGGGAACAGGTGGTTCATGCGCTGTTTGCCAGCGTGACCGCGCGAACAGCGGGTTTTAACTCCGTAGAGGTTTCCGACATGTCGGACGGAAGTATATTGCTTACAATCATTCTGATGGTGATTGGCGGATGCCCTGGTTCTACCGCGGGTGGTATCAAGGTAACGACGATTGCAGTGCTGCTGCTTTATATCAAGGCAACGGTACTCCGTGAGCCAGGCTGCCATGCCTTTGGACGGGAGCTGCCGGAAGACCTTGCAGGCCGGGCAATGGCAGTTATTGCGATCAACCTCGGACTGGTGCTTATCGGTTCGCTTCTGATCTGTATGATCCAGCCGCTGCCGCTGAAGGATGTACTGTTTGAGGTGTCTTCCGCAATGGGAACGGTCGGCATGACAACTGGAATTACGAGACAGCTGACAACAGCTTCCCGCTGCATTGTCATGGCAATCATGTACTGCGGCCGGATCGGAAGCCTGTCGTTTGCCTTTGCGGTCTTTGACCGGAAGCGCCCAACGGCAGTTCGCCTGCCGAAGGAAGAGATACCGGTCGGCTGATCGAACGGGAATGCGGACAGTCCATTGGATTGTCCGGTTTCGGATAAAGGTACCGGAAGAAAGGAAAACTTATGAAATCAATACTGATTATCGGCCTTGGCCGTTTTGGTCATCATTTGACGCTGCAGATGGCAAAACAGGGAAATGAAATTATGATTGTCGATGAGTCAGAAGAGAAGCTGACGGATCTTCTGCCCCATGTGACAAGTTCTGTGATCGGCGACTGCACCAATCCGGATGTTCTCGAGAGCCTTGGCGTCAGCAATTTTGATATCTGCTTTGTCTGCATCGGAACCAATTTCCAGAGCAGCCTTGAAATCACAAGCCAGCTGAAGGAAATGGGCGCGAAATACGTGGTCAGCAAGGCAAACCGTGACATTCACGCCAAGTTTCTGCTTCGCAACGGCGCGGATGAGGTTGTATATCCAGATCGGGATATCGCGGAGAAAGCGGCAATGAAATACAGCGCAAATCATGTGTTTGATTATATTGAGCTGAGCAAGGAATTTGCAATTTACGAGATTCCGACCCCGAAGGCCTGGGATCAGAAACTGATTCGCGATGTGAATATCCGTGCCAGGTATCATGTTACGGTGCTTGGCGTGAAAACGGATGATAACACAAGTCTGATGCCGATGGCTGATTATTGCCTGAAAGCGAACGAGCATCTGATGGTAGTTGGCCGGAAAGAAGACGTGGACAAACTGCTGAAAATGGAGCATGTCTGATTTTGCGACGCGGCAGGGAAAGCAGCTAGGATGAAATCGTTCCGGCTGCTTTCCCTTGTTTTTAGGGAACTGAAATTCCCAAAATATTACATACGATCATTTATATTAGAGCCGGATTTGAATTGTCCGAATCAATGTCCGAATTAATGTCCGAATTGGAGAAAACAAAAATGTGGGTAATTTTGCATTGAGCGTAAATTGTGAAGCGGAATGCAGACGAAAAACGAAGCACAATATTGCGTACTGTGATGTTGAGTAGTTGGGAGGAAATAAGAAACATGGAACGATATCAGAATAGCAGCCTT
>CAJMMH010000206.1 GCA_905214365.1 uncultured bacterium | reverse complement strand
CTCCGACAAAAAATCCCCTCGCAAATTCAGGTACAACGAGATTCCGAGAGTACATATGTAAAGAAATGGAGAAGCTGTGAATCAGAAAAAAATTGTATTTGAAGTAAGTCCGGAGTTTCTGGACAATGATGTGAGAAGCCTGTTTATGGCATTTTATCCCGGCGCGCTGATTGTGCGGGCAGGAGCGCAGGAGGCGGCAAAGGCGGCGGCAGACCCGTCATCGGATCGCCCTGCCGATCTGACCGCAGATGTGAAGCTGGAGCCGATAGAGAATGCCAGTGCCGCAGTCAGCATCCGGCTGTCAGATGAATCCGGAACAAAAGAGCGCCGGAGCGCCCCGGTTTCTGACCCGGACGACCGCAAGGATATACGCACGGCATGCAAGTGCCTGCTGTACCGCATGCTGGAAGCAAAAAACGGGCGCAGCCTTCCATGGGGAACGCTGACCGGCATCCGTCCGACCAAGATCGCAAGAACGATGCTGATGGAGGGAAGCAGCGAAGAAGAAGCAGTCCGGTACATGGAAGACGAAATGCTCTGTTCGCCGGAGAAAACGCAGCTGAGTCTGGACATTGCAAAGCGGGAAATCCGTTTATTAAAGGGACTGGATTATGAGGATGGCTACAGCCTGTATATTGGAATCCCGTTCTGTCCAACTACCTGCGCGTACTGCTCATTTACCTCATATCCGATCAGCCGGTTCGCAAAGCAGGTAGACGCGTATCTGGACGCTGTTGAGCGTGAAGTCATCCTGACGGCAGAGCTATTCGCCGGAAAGAAGCTCAACACCATTTACTTCGGCGGCGGCACGCCGACCACACTGGAGCCGGAGCAGTTAGATCGTCTCTGCATAATGATTGGGAAACATTTTGATCTGACCAATGTGCGGGAGTGGACCGTAGAAGCCGGGCGTCCGGACAGCATCACAGCAGATAAACTGCGTGTGCTGAAGAAGCATCCGGTCACCCGTATCAGCATCAACCCGCAGACGATGAAGGAGGAAACGCTGAAGCTGATCGGCCGCAGACATACCGTTGCCCAGATTCGGGACGCATTTGCGATGGCAAGAGAGCTTGGCTTCAACAACATCAACATGGATATCATCGTCGGCCTGCCGGACGAAACGCCGGAGGATGTTGAACATACCCTGCAGGAAATCGCAAAGCTCGGCCCGGACAGCCTGACCGTGCATTCCCTGGCAATCAAGCGGGCGGCAAGACTCAACATTCAAAAGGAAGACTTTGCGAACAGCCAGAGCGTCAACAGCGAATCGCTGATGGAGCTGACTGCAGAGTACGCGGCAAAGATGGGCCTGCTTCCCTATTATCTGTACCGCCAGAAGAACATGACCGGAAACCTGGAAAATGTCGGCTACGCGAGAGAAGGACTGGAAGGCATTTACAACATTCTGATCATGGAGGAAGTGCAGTCCATCGTTGCGCTCGGCGCAGGCGCGGTCACCAAAGCCCTGTTTGAAAACGGCCGGATCGAGCGCTGCGAAAACGTCAAGGACATCAAGACCTATCTGGAAAAAACAGATGAGATGCTGGATCGGAAACGAAGGCTGTTTGCGAAGACAGAGTAAGATAAGAATGGAGGGGGCTTGTGTGCTGGCTTTTTCCTGAGAAAAATCCATTTTCGGATCCGGCATATGGCGTAGCCAAGAAAAACAGCAGTATATAAAGCAGTCTCTTAGCGTAATTGCGTATCTTCCGGTTTTAATGGTCAGCGGAATCATTACCGGATGCTTTACTGGCTTTGCGGCAAAATTCAGTGTACAATATCTGAGAAAGCTGAAGTTTTTTTGAGAAAGCAGGATATACGGATGGCAGCACTATACTGTGCGAGGGATGGATTCCTTGCGCGGCGGTGCTGAGAAATAAAAATTGAGATAAGGGCTATACCACTTTGCTGGAGAATCAAAAGTTCGCTGTGTTCGGAACATGAATTGTTCATCTGTTCCGGTACATGGCGGGCTTTTTGCATGCAGAATCAGCAAAATTCTACGGCCGCAATGGTATCTTATGGAATTTTCGGTTTGGAAAATTTCTGCCATGAACAATATTTGAACAGCAGCGAATGGTATCGTGAGATGATAAAATCCCATCCCGTTGAAAAAGGACTTGCATTCTGACAAAAAATGGGTACAATAATACTATAATGCCGTTACTATGAGATTTAGCAGTTTTCAAAAATAATGCTGTTTTTGGAGCTGCAGCAGTAATTTTCTGTCTCTCCATACGGGAAACCGAAGATTTGAACCTGGCAGCGGCTTTCAGCAAACCATTTTTGTACAGGAAGGGAAAAACAATATGGCATTGGTAAAGAAGCCGGTAACCGGCATGAAAGATATTCTGCCTGCAGAGATGCAGATCCGCGATTATGTGATTTCCTTAATTAAGGAAACTTATAAGGGCTTTGGCTTTACGCCGATTGAGACGCCGTGCATGGAAAACATCGCGAACCTGAGCAGCAAGCAGGGCGGAGAAAATGAAAAGCTGATCTTCAAGGTACTGAAGCGCGGAGAGAAGCTGAAGCTAGAAGAGGCGCAGACCGAAGCAGATCTGGTTGACTGCGGTATGCGCTATGATCTGACCGTTCCGCTGTCCCGTTACTACGCAAACCATGCGGCAGAGCTGCCGAAGCCGTTCAAGGCGCTGCAGATCGGACCGGTATGGCGTGCAGACCGTCCGCAGAAGGGACGCTTCCGCCAGTTCTATCAGTGCGATATTGATATCCTTGGTGATCCGACCAATCTGGCGGAGATCGAGCTGATTCTTGCAACTACAACGCTGCTTGGCAAGGTTGGTTTCTCCGGCTATACCGTACACATCAATGACCGTCGGATTCTCCGCGGTATGGCAAAGTACAGCGGCTTTGAAGAAGAGCGCTTTGATGAGGTGTTCATCATTCTCGATAAGATGGACAAGATCGGCATTGAGGGCGTAGAAAAGGAATTGAAGGAGTCCGGATTTGCGGAGGAATCTGTCAGCCGGTATCTGTCTCTGTTTGAGGGCTTAACGGCCAGCGAAGACGGACTGGCATATCTGGCGAAAACTCTGGCGGACAGCCTGGAGCCGGGAGCGGCAGAGAATCTGCAGACGATTTGCGATACCGTAAAGAAGACAGCGAATGGAAGCTTCGCGCTGCAGTTTGACCCGACGTTGGTACGTGGTATGTCCTACTATACCGGAACCATCTTTGAGATCAGTGTAGACGGATTCCCGGGTTCTGTTGCGGGCGGCGGTCGTTATGACGGCATGGTTGGCCGCTTTACCGGTGTGCAGACTCCGGCATGCGGATTTTCCATCGGCTTTGAGCGGATTGTTACCATCCTTCTGGATGAAGGCTTTACTGTTCCGGGCGCCAAGGAAAAGAAGGCATATCTGATTGAAAAAGGTACGGATGCGGCAGTTCTCGGCGATGTGCTTGCAAAGGCAATGGCAGAGCGTGCCGACGGCGCGCAGGTGCTTGTTTCCTGGATGAACAAGAACAAGAAGTTCCAGAAGGATCAGCTTCAGGCAGAGGGCTATACGCAGATAGAGGAGTTCTACAAGGAAGGTCTTCGGTAAGAAGTGGGTACGGCGGGTATGTTTCCGCAGCGCGGCAAAGATTAGATTTGCTGCAGGGACTGCCGCAGACCGGGACAGCGGTTGGAAATCAGCCGTAAATTCCGGTACAATGGGATGCACATAAGTAAAGAACAGGGGGAAGGATACATGCGTCATAATCAGTGGAAGCCGCAGTTGGCTGCGCTTCTTGCAGGCTGCCTCGCAGCGGCGGCTCCGGCAGCTGCCGCACAGGTTCCGGGAGACGGAATTGCAGAGCTGGCAGAGTCCGGCAGTCCGGAGCAGACGGCGCTTCCAGTTCTGGAAGATGGGAATTTTGCAGAAGGCGACGCAGACGGTTCGGCAGCAGACAGCAGTGATCCGGTACTTCCGACAGAGATTCTGCCGGAAATTACAGAGACAGATCCGGCAGCAACCGGAGAGCAGCCGGAAATGCCCGAACAGCCGGATGCTCCGGCACAAACCGAAACGTCGTCAGACAGTTCCGCTGCGGAAAGTAATTCTGACACCGAAAGCAATTCAGATGCCTCAAGCAGCTCTGACGCGGAAAGCAGCTTTGGGGAAGAAAGCTCTGATTCGGAACCGTCAATTGAAACCGACTCGCCGGATGGAGACATTTCCAGTTCCGATGTACCGGAAGAAACCGATCAGTCAATGGAAACTGATCTAACCGGGGAAACCGATGCGGATGCCGAGACATTTGTGAATTACTTCGCGTCCGCGCATGCAGCGGCTGCCGTACCGGTTTACGCGCAGGGAAGCGGCAGCTCGGGGCTGCTTGTGACAGCGCCGGCGGGAACGGTATTTTCCATTCTTTCTGTCGGTTTGTCCGGCGACGGCGAAGCTTCCTGGTATCATGTGATTTTTGAAATTGATGAGTACAGCTATGAAGGATTTGTCCGGGCAGATTCCGTGATTACGAACAGCGATGTTTTGATGTGTGCCTTAGAGGATGTGGATCAGACCGATCAGTTTCCGGCTGATTACCAGGCGTTGATCCGTGAGCTGAAAAAAGCGCATCCGAACTGGTCGTTCAAACCGCTGTATGTGAATCTGAACTTTGAAGACGCAGTTGTGGGTGAGCAGAAGACCGTCAACAACAATCTGGTCGGCAAGAATCAGTCGCTTGGCTGGAAGTCGATGGAAACGAAGGGCGTTGACGCGGACGGCGTGGTGTACAACTACGACTGGTCGAATGACAGCTTTTACTGCTGGGAGCCGAACTTTGTCGCGGCGTCTGATCAGGCGGTAAGGTATTGTCTGGATCCGCGCAACTTTATCAATGACACGTACATTTTTATGTTTGAAGAGCTTCAGTACGAGGCAGAGTGCCAGACGGTAGACGCGGTCAATGCGGTACTGAAGGGCACCTTTATGTACGATACTGAGGTTCCTGGTGAGACATACACGTATGCGTGGCTGCTTCACTGGATCGGTGAAAAGTACAATATTAATCCGGTGATGCTGGCAAGCCGTGTCCGCCAGGAGCAGGGAACAGAGGGGACGTCTCCGCTGATCAGCGGCACATATCCGGGATATGAGGGTCTGTACAATTACTTTAATTTTTCCGCAAGCGGCCATACAACAGAGCTGATCGTTATCAGCGGACTGAATGAGGCAAGAACCGGTTCGACCATGATTCTTCCGGATGGAACTTCCTATACCGGATCATGGGATACGCCGGCAAAGGCGCTGATCGGAGGCGCGCTGAAGCTTGCAACC
>CAJMMH010000205.1 GCA_905214365.1 uncultured bacterium | reverse complement strand
ATAGGATCTGTGAAGTCACGGCAACCCCCAGTGAGGAAGGTGCCAACCTGAGCGAGTGCGGCGAAATCCGTGCGTTCGAACAATAAGAGGTGAGACAATGGTATGCAAGGATTGTCCACCCGCTTCGGGTGGATTTTTTACTTTACAGGAAATTGCTTTCCTGTAAAAAACGTTCAGTGAGGATGCGTACTGCGACGTATCGTGCAAATGTTGCAAGCGACCGTCGCAGGCGCGGGAATGTGAATATCAGCATTGCCTGTTGTCTGCAAAAGGGTACGAGGATACAAAGATACTTCCGCAGATTCAGGAACGATAGGATTTCGGGAGTACGAAAAGGAAAGGACATACAAATGGAAAGACATTTATTTACTTCTGAGTCCGTGACAGAAGGACATCCGGATAAGATGTGCGACCAGATTTCCGATGCAATTCTGGATGCAATGCTGGAGCAGGATCCGATGAGCCGTGTTGCGTGCGAGACCTGCACAACAACCGGTATGGTACTGGTTATGGGCGAGATTACAACAAAGGCACAGGTAGATATTCAGAAGGTTGTTCGTGACACCATCGCGAAGATCGGATATACCGATGCTGCATATGGCTTTGATGCTGCGACCTGCGCGGTTATGACCGTTCTGGACAAGCAGTCCACCGATATCGCTCAGGGCGTTGACTGCGCGTTAGAGACCAGAGAAGGAGAGATGGAAGATGATCTGAATACCGGAGCCGGAGATCAGGGTATGATGTTCGGATACGCGAGCAACGAGACTCCGGAGTATATGCCGTACGCGATTGCGCTTGCTCACAAGCTGGCAAGACGTTTGACTGAGGTTCGTAAGAACGGAACCCTTCCGTATCTTCGTCCGGACGGAAAGACTCAGGTTACAGTTGAGTACGATGAGAATAATCATCCGGTTCGCCTGGACGCGGTTGTTCTGTCCACCCAGCATGACGAGGACGTAACTCAGGAGAAGATCCATGAGGATATCAAGCGCTGCGTCTTTGATCCGGTTCTTCCGGCAGAGCTGGTTGACGAGAACACCAAGTTCTTTATCAATCCGACCGGCCGCTTTGTAATCGGCGGACCTCACGGAGACAGCGGACTGACCGGCCGTAAGCTGATCGTAGACACCTACGGCGGTACTGCACGTCACGGCGGCGGCGCATTCTCCGGTAAGGACTGCACCAAGGTTGATCGTTCCGCAGCGTATGCGGCACGTTATGTCGCAAAGAATATCGTAGCTGCCGGCCTGGCTGACCGCTGCGAGATCCAGCTGTCCTATGCAATCGGTGTTGCGCATCCGACCTCGATCATGGTAGATACCTTCGGAACCGGAAAGCTGAGCGATGCGAAGCTGGTAGAGATCATCCGCGAAAACTTTGATTTGCGCCCGGCAGGCATCATCCGTATGCTGGATCTGCGCCGTCCGATCTACAGCCAGACTGCGGCTTATGGTCATTTCGGCCGTGACGATCTGGATCTTCCGTGGGAGAAGACCGACCGTGCGGAGAAGCTGGCAGCTTATCTGAACTGATGGCAGATATTATTTATGAAGATGAGGCTGTTCTGGTCGTGAAAAAACCGGCCGGGACAGAGTCTCAGCGGGGACGCAGCTTTTCTATGGATTTGGAAAGCGAGCTGAAAAATGAACTGGCCAGGCGAATGCCCGGCCATGTTCCATATCTGGGCGTTGTACACCGGCTTGACCGCCCGGTCAGCGGCGTGATGGTTTATGCGAAAACAAAGGAAGCGGCAGCAGGCCTGTCTGCGCAGTTTGCGTCCGGAAAAGCAAAAAAAGTATATGAGGCACTTGTAACAGCACCGATGACGCCGACGGAAGGTACATTGCGGGACTGGATTGAGACGGATCCCAAAAGCAACCGATCAATCATTGTTCCAAAGCCGCAGGCGGCGGGACGGGCGTCTGCGGAAAAAAACGGAAAGCCGGGGCAGAAAAACGACAGGCCTGGCAAAACGGCAGGGAAGTCCGGCGCAAAGCCGGGAAAGCAGGAGGCAAGAGAAGCAATTCTGGATTATCAGATGATTCCGCCTGCGCAGGCGCGGGCATTTCAGCTTCAGGAAACGCCGGCCGGTCTGGCAATTGGGATTGCCGGGAGAATGTGCGGCAGCTGGATGGGAGCGGACATTGCGCAGGTGTATGCGCTTCGGGTCCGTCTGCACACCGGAAGGCATCATCAGATTCGTGTTCAGCTGGCAAACGCCGGCGCGCCGGTTCTCGGAGATGCCCGTTACGGCGTGCGGCCGGAAGGGCTTATGATGCCCAATGCGGTTGCGCTTTGTGCGGCAGAACTGACGTTTTTCCATCCATTCACAGGAAAACAGGTGACGTTTTCTGTCTGACAGGACTTGAGCGTGTTTGAAAAATCATTCGCGCAAGTTGTGACGCACATTTTGCAGAAAGCCTTTTTTAAACACGCTCTTGGCAGAACGCGCAGAACATGGTAAAATAAGCGGGAAAAAACAAAAGCAGATCCGGGCACAGGGGGAGTCATGTGCATATAAGAACCGGGTTATGCCGGATACAGCAGAGGAGATCAGGATGAAAAAAGTAGTGAAGTTTGGGGGAAGTTCACTGGCAAGTGCCGAACAGTTCAGAAAGGTTGGGGATATCATCCGTTCGGATGAATCGAGACGGTATGTTGTTCCGTCCGCGCCGGGAAAGCGGTACAGCGGGGATACGAAAGTGACAGATATGCTGTATACTTGCTACGCGGCTGCGGAGCACGGCGAAGATTATACCGATAAGCTTGATGCGATTCATGCCCGCTATCAGGAGATTATTGATGGTTTGGGACTGAAGCTGAGCCTGGATGATGAGTTCGCGGTGATCCGGGAGCAGTTTGACGCGCATGCAGGGAAGGACTATGCGGCATCGAGAGGCGAGTATCTGAACGGAATTATCATGGCGGCGTACCTTGGTTATGAATTTATTGACGCGGCGGAAGTAATCCGGTTTGATGAGGATGGCGCATTTGACGCGGAGACCACGAATACCATGATGAGCGAGCGTTTAAGCAGCGTTGAGCGCGCGGTTATTCCGGGATTTTTCGGAGCGAAGGCAGACGGAAGCATCAAGACGTTCTCCCGCGGCGGTTCCGATATTACCGGTTCCATCGTTGCGAAGGCGGTTCTGGCGAGCCTGTATGAGAACTGGACGGACGTGTCCGGTGTCCTGGTTGCTGATCCACGCGTGATCCGCGATCCGGAGGTGATCACTACGATTACCTACAAGGAGCTTCGTGAGCTGTCTTATATGGGAGCTTCTGTGCTTCATGAGGACGCAATTTTCCCGGTACGTAAAGCCGGAATCCCGATCAACATCCGCAATACCAACGCGCCGGAGGATCCGGGAACCATGATTGTTGAGCGCACCTGCCAGATTCCGAAGTATACCATTACCGGAATTGCCGGAAAGAAGGATTTTGTCGCGGTCAACATTGAAAAGGATATGATGAATTCCGAGATCGGCTTCGGACGCAAAGTGCTTTCCGCGTTTGAAAAGTACGGAATTTCCTTTGAACATATGCCGAGCGGTGTTGACACCATGACTGTTGTTCTGCATCAGGCTGAGTTTGTGGAGAAGGAACAGAAGGTTCTGACTGAGATCACCCATCTGGTTCATCCGGATTCCCTGGAGCTGGAGCCGGATCTGGCGCTGATTGCGGTTGTTGGCCGCGGTATGCGCGAGGCAAGAGGGACGGCGGGCCGTATTTTCTCTGCGTTGGCTCATGCAAAAGTAAATGTCAAGATGATCGATCAGGGATCCTCCGAGATGAACATCATTATCGGTGTGAAGAACTGTGATTTTGAAGTTGCAATCCGTGCAATTTACGATATTTTTGTCATTGCTCAGCTTTGAGAGTTTGCCGGTTCTGCATGCGAAGCATCGGGAAAATCTGCTGCTGTCCGCACACAGCGTGAACAGCAGCGCGAAAATTCTGCACATCGCGAATAAAAAAAGAAACTCTGCACACAATAACCTCACCGGGAGCGGTGACGGCCGGTTCCGGTGATACCAAAGAGGAAGGCAGACGGGACAAAAGAGGACACGGATGCATCCGGAATCAGAACAAATGATAACGTCTGAATTTACCGCAGAGAAACGGAATCAGGATACCGCAGGGCACAAAAGAGAAAGCCGCGGCAGCTGATGGTGTGCAGAGGATAAACTCATGAGAGCAAAACAAAAGAGAGCATTGTTTTTCCTGGGAGTAACAGCGGCAGTGTATGGGATGCTTCAGTACCTGCTGCCGCTGGTGCTTCCTTTTTTCTTTGCTTATGGTCTGGCGCGTCTGGCTTGGCCTGCGGTAAGCCGCCTGAACCGGCGGTTCAGAATCCCGGAGGGAGCAGCTGCGGCTGCAGTGCTGGCAGCATATATGCTTGCTGCAGGAGCGGTCTGCGCGGGACTTGGTCTGCTGGCAGCAGGGCAGCTTGCCGAATTGACAGCAGAGATCCCACAGTGGATGCAGCGTGGACGGAAGGTACTAGAAAAGGCAGCTTCGTTTGCGGAGCAGGTTGGAATGGATAGGGAATGGCTTCTCGCAAATGCGGAGAAATGGATAGCAGGGATGAAGGAACAGGAACTGCAGGCAGTCGGAGAGCAGCTGGTTCCGGCGCTGATATCGGCGGGAAACCTGTTTACACTGTCGGCGTTTGTTGCCATGTCGGCACTTTTTTATATCAAAGAACGGACCAAAATCCGCGACTGGATGAACCAGAGTATGTTCCGGCGTGAAATCCGCCTGATTACGGGCAGACTCGGCGGACTCGGACGCGCCTTTTTCCGGACACAGGGCGTCATCTTTCTGCTGGTGGCGGCGATCTGCACGATTGGTCTGTTTCTGTTGGGAAACCGGTATTTTATTCTGGTCGGTCTGCTGACAGCAGTGATTGATATGCTGCCTGTGTTTGGAACCGGGACCGTACTGATTCCGTGGATCCTGTATTCTGCGTTGACAGGAAGCTTCAGGTATGCGGCAGGTCTGCTTGTCATTTACCTGCTCTGCTACTACCTGCGGGAATACCTTGAGGCACATATGATGGGAAAACAGCTGGGAATCAGTTCGCTGGAAATGATGATCGCCATGTACGCCGGGCTGAAGCTGTTCGGTTTGACTGGACTCTTTTTAGGGCCGGTCGGCTGGATTTTGATAAAGGAGATTGACAAGACTTTGTATTTGGGGTACAATTAACACCAATCCCGGATTTCGGAGTATTATGTACTCTCGGAATCTCTTATGCACCCGGCTTTGCGGCTGATTTTCCGCCGG